>WTHW01000199.1 GCA_011526395.1 Alphaproteobacteria bacterium | reverse complement strand
ATATTCACTTCAATAAATTCCGTGATCCTATTCTTAGGCGCAAATTCTTCCAGATATATCGCTGTCCCAACACCTAGCGGGAACGCCAATATCAAACAGATAGATAGCGTCAAGATAGAGCCAAAAAAGGCACCCTTAATGCCTGCCATTTCCGGATTGCGTGAGGCGCTGCCAAAGAATAAATAATCACTAACCAGATAGCTAATGCGCCCCATCTCTTCTAAGCTATCAATATAGCCGATTGTAGCATCGTTAATACGGCGGTCATCTTCTGGCGTATCCCTGCTGATGAAGCCGCGCAAGAAACTATCAATATCGTCATCAACCGCAACAGTCATTGTTTGTGTGGTGTTCAGCAATGATGGGTTGTCGACAACCAACTGACGCAAACGCTGTTCAGCACCCTGTGATAGAATTTTCCCAGCGGCCTTTTTATTCTTACGCCCACTTACATCTAGCAATTCGAAAAAGCCATCCCGTAAGACACCGCGCGCATTCCCATCAAATAAGGATTGGGCTGAGGCATCACCATAAGGATCAAGCTCGTCAGCTGATAAATACACATCAAATGTGACATAATATTGGAAAAAGCCCGGAATGCCTTTACTGAGAATGGATCCGAATAATATCACTAAAAAGAGCAAGGCCGTCGAAATGGCAATACGGCCATATGATAAAAAGCGACCTTCATTGCGATGGCGTTTTTTCAGGCTTTCAGCCACACGTTCACGCGCAATGGTGGGGGACAATGTCTGTGGTTCTTGGTCTGTAGTCATAGGATTAGACATCTTAGTCATATTGCTCCTTATATCTCTTCACCACAGCAAGCGCGATCATATTCAAAGCCAAGGTGATAAGGATCAATGTTAACGCAAGCGCAAAGGCCGATAGGGTCTTCGCAGATTCAAACTCTTGGTCACCAACTAGGATGGTCACGATCTGAGACGTCACCGTTGTGACAGCGTCAAAAGGATTAAAGGATAGATTAGCGGCAAGCCCCGCTGCCATCACGACAATCATCGTCTCGCCAACCGCTCTTGAAACTGCCAATAGGATAGATGCGGCGATACCAGACAATGCTGCCGGCAAAACAACTTGTCTTACCGTTTCGCTCTTTGTCGAGCCAAGACCATAAGCAGCATCTCGCAAAGATTGTGGAACAGCATTAATCACATCATCCGACAATGACGAGACAAAGGGAATAATCATAATGCCCATCACAAAACCAGCTGCCAGTGCTGATTCAGACGCCACTGTCAAACCTAATGAGGAGCCGAGATCACGCACAAAAGGCGCCACAGTCAAAGCGGCGAAAAAGCCATAAACAACTGTGGGGACACCTGCCAACAACTCCATAATTGGTTTAATAAGTGCGCGCTGGCGCGGGCTCGCATATTCTGAGAGATAGATTGCAGAAAACAATCCAACTGGCACAGCAACTGTTAGCGCCACAAGCGAGATTAACAAGGTGCCCGCAAATAGAGGCACCGAACCATAAACCGCATTCGCTCCCCCGGAGCCCGCGCGTTCGGCCCCTTCAAATTGAGGGTTCCACGTTGTGTTGAATAAGAATTCCGTAACAGGTACAAGCTGGAAGAAACGCAAAGACTCAAACACAACAGACACAACGATGCCAATGGTTGTTATAATGGCAATCAGTGAGCTAGCACCAAGAAATAGAATAATGATGCGTTCGACTTGATTGCGCGCTCGAAATTGGGCTTGCATGCGTGTTTGGCCAAAAATAGCCCCTGAAACAGCAAGACCAATCGCTACAATGCTGGCTATGATGTTGATATCGGACTGCAGCGCTGACCATTTCTGACCAGCAATCATCATCCATTGATCTGGCTCACCGAAAATGATGCCATCAGCCACATTTTTGATTTGTGCCAATTGAATGGTGAGCGAGAATTCGGGTGCGGCACTAATGGCCGATGGGATTAATGTGGCTATTTGATTGCGGATGTAGATTTCATCGCCAATCATGAAAACCAAGAGGCAAAATAACGATGGAATCAGCGTGGTTAGGGCCGGATAGATACCATAATAATGTGGCAGAGAATGCAGTGATTCGACCTGACCATTACGCGTTTTCAAAGCCCATGACAGACCCTGAAAATACGCATATCCTGCAATAGCTATGATAATAGCAACATTAATGAACACAGGCATGTGCTTATCCTACTATAGACCAATTGCCTTGTTTATCACGGCAAAGAGACGCCCCTTTATCGCAAGGGCGTCTCCGCCTAATACTCGTAGTTATAGGGTTTTTATTTAAGCATGTCAGCAGTTAGTTTCGGTAATGCCTTCATGGCTGCTTTATTTGCTTTCGCTTCATCATCGCCCAATGGAATCATGCCATTTTCAGCTAAAATACCATCTTCATCCCAATGTTTTGTCCATTCATTGAGGTAGGCTTTCATGCCGGGGATCACATCCATGTGCTCATGCTTCACATAGTAGTAAAGCGCACGTGATACTGAGTAATCACCATCAGCAATAGCCTCGAATGTTGGCTCCACCCCGTCGATTTTTGCACCCTGCAAAGAATCTGAGTTCTGATCAAGGTAAGAGAAGCCAAAGATACCAAGCGCATTTGGATCTTGCTGCAGTTTTTGCACAATCAAATTATCCTGTTCGCCAGCCTCAACATAAGCACCGTCTGTGCGCATGGCTCGGCAATTTTTGGCCTTTTCACCAATGGCTTTCAATGTCGCCTTGGCATCAGCATCTTTTTTACAATAGCCTTTTTCATTCACCATTTCAGCGAATGAGGCTCTGGTACCTGACGTTGTTGGCGGTCCATAAACTCTAATTGCAATTTCAGGTAGAGCTGGATTAACATCACTCCATTTCATATATGGATTTGCAATCATAGCTGTATTTTCGGCATTTGGCACACGTGCTGTTAGCGCCTTGCCCAAATCAGCCTTTGAGATTTCCATTGTGATACCTGATTTTGCACTTGCCAAAACGATACCATCATAACCAACTTTGATTTCCGTCAGCGTAACGCCATTGGCATCACAATATTCCAACTCACCAATTTTCATGCGTGATGAGGCATTACCAATATCGATAAATTCTGCACCAATCCCGTCACAAACGCTTTTCTTACCAAAAGAAGAACCACCTGATTCAACAACTGGTGTTTTGTAGGACGGGTTATTGCCCATCTGTTCTGCCACGATTGTTGCAAATGGAAGAACGGTAGAAGAACCGGCCACAGAGATATAATCACGCGCCTGTGCGCCTGCTGATAACAAGGCGAAAGACACGCCCGAGATAATACTCAAAGATACGATGTGCTTATTCATAATGACATTCCTCAGCAATCATTTGTTGATGAGGAATATTTAAGCGCTATGTGTTACAGTTTTGTGACAGTTTTGTTTTACTCTTGTGAAATTCTACTGGGACAACCATTGTCAATAATCGTCTTAGAAAAGACTAACAAATTTTCAGCATCATCGGTTGCGCAGTTCACACACTATTATTTCGCACGTTTAGAGATAAGCTGGAGGAAACAAAAAACCTTTTCAAACCGAATATGTACTCACGCAAAACGATAAAAACTCCAAACTAATTTTACTTTTTGAGAACTAGACGCCCTTTTAATTTGTATGTTTTCATTGAACGAATTTAATAAATGAAAAGGTCGCCTAGCAATGTTACGCATTTTTATTATCTTTCTTTTCTGCATATCTACGTCAAATGTATACGCACTGACGTTGAAGTCTGGCGGGACACTTAAATCTAGCGGGACCACTTCTGCTTCAGAGCAAACCTCAGTTACAAAACTTAATACTGAACTTGTTACGCGCAAAAGGGAAGCAAGCTCTTTATCAGATGAGGAGTTGTGCCTTTCACTGACCAAGCTCGATTTGCCTTCAACATTTTATGAGCATCAAAAGCGAGGGTTGAATTGCTTAGCGATTCAGAACCCTCAAGAAAGCTGGACAATGGTAACCCGTGAAAAAGCTTTCAAGCATCTTAGAAATTATCAAAAAAAATATGATGTGATTACCCCACCATATTCGTTCAAGAACATAGATCAAAGTTTTGGCTCAGTTAAAAAGACGGCCGAACTTTACCAACTACTAAACCCTAATTTTCAGAATTTATATTTCAACAGAGGTATTGAGACAGGTGAAATCTCAGACCGAATGCAATTCTGTTTAGACTGGTTTGGTAACGTAAATTATGTGGCAGAAAATCAATCAAAAAATCTTGATGGCTCTGTCTCTTGGAAAGATGACACTCTGCGGGATGGTTTTGTCATTTGCCAAGGCTCGTTTAACGCAATTTATTTGAGAGCGCTTTTAGACGCAAATGTAAGGGCGCAGTTAGAAGACATGCTTCTATCTTGGATAAATAATGACCGCTTAAGGCGAGATATGGAAAGACCAGATAGGTTCATGCAAGTTTACATTTTCAACAAGGCTACCATTGCAATTGAGATGTTTGCCGATGACTTTGATTGGTCAGATGAGCAAAATAGAAAACTTGCAGATTGGATGGAAAGACGTGCGATAGAGCTATTCCCCTCCGACGCATCTCCGTTGAGCAAAAAATGCCCAACCAATTATAAAAGTGACGGTTTTAATTCATTTGAAGCTTGCCAAAATGGCGGAATACTCCGTGCACAGGCCCTATTGAGAGTAGGAATTTTAAATGAGGATAAAGAATTTATCGAGATGGCTTACACTGCCTTCCATAGATACATGTCTGGGATACGTGAAGATGGAAGCAATATAGCGGATGCAAGAAGAGGCTGTACTGCAGCAGATTATAACATCTGGGCAAGTCAGTTTATGAGTGATTTTCTCTACCAATGGGACAGGATTTCAGACCCACTTTGGAACAACACATTCAACAACAATGTTACACCAAGCAAAGCGGTGGAATATAGTTTGTCATTATATGGAGATTTTGAATCGGTCAACAAACACACAGTTGCAAGTCAATGGCAAGGATGTGGCGACGACCAAAAAAATAAAACACAACAGGCTACCACGCAATATGGTGAAAGCTGGTACCCCAAAATATCCTTTGCCCCATATTTTGCTCACAAAGGCATGTTTTTGGAAGCACTTTTCGACTATGACAGGCTAACTGAAGGAGCATATACCGCTCAAAGTGGAGCCAATTATGAAATTAGTCTCTTAGCGAAAAATTCTGCAATTCAGTCTGAAGTGAAAGCCAAAATACAAGGCCGTCTGCTGGCTAAAATATCTGCAACTGTGCCACCGGCTATAAAGAGGCTTGGACTTAGCAAAAATATCAGCAGTGAATATATTAAAGTTGACGCATCCTCAATAAACCTTGAGGGCCCAAGCCTAAAAGATTACAGGCCACCCAAAAAGGCAGGATACTCAGCAAGATATAGAGTCAAGTTTGAAACTTTGCAGGATGTTGATTTAAAATTAGGTCGGCAGACTATCACTTTTTGGAAATCTTCTGAGGAGTTATTAATAGGAATCTGGCTGGAAGACCTTATCGAAAACAACGCCAAACTTAAGGCAGATTGGAAATCGGTCTACGATAAATGTGGTGATATTGTTGAGGATGGTGAATTTTATCTCCTTGAAATTCCAATCAAAACAAATTGGCCGGAACTGAACGAGCAATTTGAGTGTATAGCCGAAAACGTGAACTCGCCGAAAATAGTGCAAATGATAGGTCTGTTAAC
>WTHW01000267.1 GCA_011526395.1 Alphaproteobacteria bacterium | reverse complement strand
AATGGAACATGATAATTGTGGTGTGGGTTTTGTTGCAGCAGTGGATGGTAAGCCAAGCAGAGCTGTCGTTTCAGCCGCGATTGAAGCTTTGCAATCTATCTGGCACAGAGGCGCTGTTGATGCTGATGGTATGACAGGGGATGGCGCGGGTATCCATATCGCCATTCCGCGCGATTTTTTCATCGAGCATATCGCACGCACGGGTCACAAAGATGATGGTGGCAAATTGGCTGTTGGTATGGTGTTCCTGCCACGTCAAGATTTAAGCGAGCAAGAGACATGCCGTTGTATCATTGAACAAGAAATCTTGCGTCTCGGCTATCAGATTTACGGCTGGCGCCAAGTGCCGACTGATACACAGGCTTTGGGGCAAAAGGCGATGGCAACACGCCCTGAGATTGAGCAAATCATGTTCTCTATGCCATCTGATCTCTCAGAACAAGATGCTGAGCGCCAGCTTTTCATCGTTCGCCGCCGTATCGAAGAAGCTGTATTGCGCGCGCAAGTAACTGATTTTTATGTTTGCTCACTTTCAACACGTTCAATCATCTATAAGGGCATGTTCCTAGCAGAGCAGGTCACAGCCTTTTATCCTGATTTGCTTGATGAGCGTTTTATTTCAGACTTCGCTGTTTATCATCAGCGCTATTCAACAAACACCTTCCCAACATGGCGCCTCGCACAGCCGTTCCGTGTCCTAGCCCATAATGGGGAGATTAACACAGTTCGTGGCAATATGAATTGGATGGCATGCCATGAAGACAGAATGCAAAGCGCCTTATTTGGCGATGCTGTCGAAGAGGTAAAGCCTGTTATCGCAAAAGGCTCATCAGACTCAGCGGCGCTTGATTCTGTGTTTGAATTAATGCTTCACGCTGGCCGTGATTTGCCAATGGTGAAAACAATGATGATCCCTCAGGCAATCAATGTCGATGGCGGGTCTGATTTGGCAGATTTATATGCCTATTGTAATGCGGTGATGGAACCGTGGGATGGCCCAGCTGCGATTGCTGCTTTCTCTGGTAATTGGGCCATTGGTGGCACAGACCGAAATGGTCTGCGTCCAATGCGTTATACATTGACCACTACAGGCTTGCTAATCGCGGGCTCAGAGACAGGGATGGTTGTTGTTCCTGAAGCAGAGATTGTAGAGCGTGGCCGCCTTGGTCCTGGTGAGATGATCGGGGTTGATTTGGAAAAAGGCCGCTTGTTGCATGATGCTGAAATCAAGCAGGACTTGAAAAACCGTGCGCCATGGGGTGACTGGATTGGTCGTTCTGAAAAGATGGACGCACTATTGGCAAAAGCAAAAACATCTAAAATGGATTTGCCAGATGCTGATACCTTGCGTCGCCGCCAATTACTGGCTGGTTGGACATTAGAAGATATGGAGCTATTGCTTCAGCCAATGGCAGAAGGTGGCAAAGAAGCTGTAGGTTCAATGGGTGATGATGCCCCACTGGCAGTGCTGTCTAGCCGCTATCGTGGATTGCACCATTTCTTCCGTCAAAATTTCTCTCAAGTCACAAACCCGCCAATTGATAGTTTGCGCGAACGTCATGTTATGACATTGCGCACACGTCTTGGTAATTTGGGAAATATCCTTGATGAAGCGCCAGAACAATGTGACCATCTGCTGTTAAACTCTCCGATTTTAACAAATGCAGAATATGCCGCATTGGTTGACCACTTAGGCGATAAAGCAGCCATTATCGACTGTAGCTATGAAGCAACAGACGGCGATGATGGCCTCAGCAAGGCGCTTGACCGTATTCAGATGGAAGCTGAAAACGCGGTTCGCGGTGGTTGTGAGCATATTATGCTAAGCGATAGTGCAGCCAATGCATCACGCTTGCCTATCCCAATGATTCTGGCAACTGGCGCTGTTCACTCTCACCTTGTGCGCGAACAGCTTCGCACATTTGCCTCTGTCAATGTGTCATCAGGTGAATGTCTTGATGTACATCATTTTGCTGTATTGGTTGGTGTGGGCGCCACAACCATTAATGCCTATCTTGCGGAATGGACAGTCGCAGAGCGTATGGAAAAGGGTCTGCTAGAAGGCCTAACCTTATCGCAAGCCATGGCAAACTTCAAAAAAGCGATCGAAGATGGCTTGCTAAAGATTATGTCAAAGATGGGCATTTCCGTTATTGCGTCATATCGTGGTGGCTATAATTTCGAAGCACTTGGTCTATCACGCTCTTTGGTTGCGAAATATTTCCCGCCAATGTCATCACGTATCAGCGGTCTTGGCTTGAACGGCATTCAGTCACGTATGCGTCAAATGCATGACAAAGCGTTCGGTGGTGAAGCAGGGTTTTTGCCAGTTGGTGGTCTGCTTCGTTATCGTAAATCTGGCGAGCGTCATGCTTTTGATGGTCAGATGATTCACGCAATGCAGCATGCTTGTAACTCTGGCTCTTATGATAGCTGGAAGAAATATGTCTCAATCGTTGAGCGTCAAGGTCCTGTAAACCTCAGAGATTTGTTGGATTTTAAATCAGATGTAAGCCCAGTGCGCGTTGAGGAAGTAGAATCTATCACAGATATCAGAAAGCGTCTGGTGTCACCTGGTATTTCGCTTGGCGCGTTGAGCCCTGAGGCGCATGAGACGCTATCAATTGCCATGAACCGTATTGGTGCCAAGTCAGATTCTGGCGAAGGTGGCGAAGATCCAGAACGCTTTAACTTGCGTGCAAATGGTGACAATCCATCAAGTGCCATTAAACAGGTTGCCTCTGGCCGCTTCGGTGTCACAGCTGAATATTTGAATAATTGCCAAGAGCTGGAAATTAAAGTCGCACAAGGCGCAAAGCCAGGTGAAGGTGGCCAGCTGCCAGGTATTAAGGTGAACGAGATTATCGCAAAGCTTCGTCACTCAACACCGGGTGTGACATTGATTTCACCGCCGCCTCATCACGATATTTACTCTATCGAAGATTTGGCGCAGTTGATTTATGACTTGAAGCAAATCAACCCAGAAGCACGTGTCTGTGTGAAGCTTGTGGCATCAACTGGTATCGGCACAATCGCCGCTGGTGTGGCGAAGGCAAAAGCAGATACAATCCTGATCTCTGGTCATGGTGGTGGTACAGGCGCAAGTCCGCAATCATCTATCAAACATGCTGGTATGCCATGGGAAATCGGCCTATCAGAGGTGCATCAAGTCCTCAGCATGAATGATTTGCGTGATAAAGTTGTATTGCGTACTGATGGCGGCCTGAAGACTGGTCGTGACATCGTAGTAGCCGCTATGTTGGGTGCTGATGAATATGGTATCGGCACATCTGCCTTGGTTGCGATGGGCTGTATTATGGTACGTCAATGTCATTCAAACACATGCCCTGTGGGTGTTTGTACCCAGCGCGAAGATTTGCGTGATAAGTTTGAAGGCACACCTGACAAAGTTGTTCAGCTATTCACACATGTAGCTGAAGAAGTGCGTGAGATATTGGCATCTCTTGGCTTTAATTCTCTGCAAGAGATTATTGGTCGTACTGATTTGCTCTCACAGGTATCTCGTGGTGATGCCGCATTGGATGATTTGGATTTGAATCCTATCCTTGTGCAAGCTATCACAACAGGCCAACGCGGCGGCAATATCAAGGCGCCTCGTGTTGAAGTGCCAGATACATTGGATGCACAAATTGTAAAAGATGCTGAAACCGCGCTAGAGACAGGCGGCAAAATGCAGCTATCTTACAATATCGAAAACACCCAAAGAGCGATCGGCACAAGATTGTCATCTCATCTTGTCAGGCGTTTTGGTATGACAGGTCTGCCTGAAGGGCAAGTGAATGTGCGCTTGCGTGGTCCTGCTGGTCAGTCTCTTGGCGCGTTTGCGGTTCAGGGATTGCGTCTTGATGTCATTGGTGATGCCAATGACTATGTTGGTAAAGGCCTTTCAGGTGGTACCATCACAGTGCGTCCATCCATTTCGGCGAAATTTGTGGCATCGCAAAATACCATCATCGGTAACACAGTCTTATATGGCGCAACATCTGGCTCGCTTCTTGCGGCTGGACAGGCTGGTGAACGTCTATGTGTTCGTAACTCAGGCGCACTTGCGATTGTTGAGGGCTGTGGCTCCAATGGTTGTGAATATATGACAGGTGGTCAGGCTGTTATTCTGGGCGAAGTTGGATCGAATTTTGGTGCTGGCATGACAGGCGGTATGGGTTTCATTTATGATGAAGCCAACAGCTTCATGGATAATGTGAATATGGAAACACTTCATGTTGCGCGCATTACCACCCCTTATTGGGCAGAGCATCTAAAGGCGCTGATTGAACGTCATGCCTCTGAGACTGAATCAGATTTGGCCAATTCATTGCTCAGTGATTGGGACAAGGCAATTAGTCACTTCTGGCACGTTGTGCCAAAGGAGATTTTGGCAAAGCTACCACATGCGCTAGATGATGATAGCGAGATGAGGCATGCAGGATAAGGCATGACAGATAAGTCTGGCAGATCATTGGCAAACACCATCCGCCTAGAGACCCCCAAAGATACAGCAGCCATCGAGCAATTGATGGCTGTTGCTTTTGGCGAAGCTCGCCATAACAGGTCTGTGCGTCATTTGCGGCTCTGCCATCCTGTGGCTGATTTATGTTTTGTCATGCAGTTGGATGATGAAGTTGTTGGCTCAATCAGATATTGGCCGATTATGGTTGCTGGAAAGAGACAGCTTCTCTTGGGTCCATTGGCAATTGACCCGCGCCATAAGGGCAGGGGCTTTGGCAAGGCGCTTGTCTCTCACAGTCTTGAGGTGGCGTCACGCCTTGATTATGATTTTACGCTCATATCTGGCGAGCCTGATTATTACCCACGATTTGGCTTTGTGCCTGCAAGCCTTGATGCCTTTTTATGGCCTGGTTTCATCGAAGCAGAAAGATTGCAAATCAAGTGGTTTGGTAAAGACAAGCCGCGCTTGCTTACCAAACAGGCGATCTTGCCAATTACAAATGAACAGGTATAAACTGCGCGGGCGGGTGTGGCTCTTTTCGCCTCGCATTTCAATAATTTGTTCATTTTGTAAAAGATTTCCGCAACATCATGCCCATTTTATATCATTTCCCATTAGCGCCAGAATCACGTTTCGTCCGGCTGATTTTGGGAGAATATAAGTCTGACCTCGATCTTCGTATCTGCCAGCCTTGGGAGCGAAACGACACGCTATTAAAGCTAAATCCCGCAGGTGAATTGCCAGTGCTAGATGATGCCTCAAACGGCGTCTATTGCGGTGCGCGTGTCATAAGTGAATGGGTAGAAGAAGTGCGTGATGATGCGTTTCTTCTGCAAGGAACCGCTGAAGAGCGTGCTGAAATCAGAAGGCTCATAAGCTGGTTTGATACCAAATTCACCCACGAAGTTGGCGCGCCTCTTTTCTCAGAGCGCGTAACGAAACGCTTCGTCAAAGGCCAGTCAGTCTCATCTGATATCATTCGCGCCGCTGTTGCGAATGCACATATTCACTTAGGATATGTGAATTGGTTGTTATCGCGCCATGATTGGCTAGCCGGAGACAGGCTAACCTTGGCTGATTTAAATGCCGCCGCGCATTTATCAGTTTTGGATTATTTTGGTGATGTGGCATGGGACAAATATGGTGATTTAAAATCATGGTATATGAAAATGAAATCACGCCCCTCTTTCCGCCCGCTGCTTGCTGACAGGCTGGTTGGCATGCCGCCATCTAAAGATTACGCTGAACTTGATTTCTAGCCAGCTATTGGCGCCCAAGCACATCCTCAACAGAGCGAAGTATCAACGATATTTCTGACTCAGTTGAAAAGCGATGACCAGCTGACTTCACAAGCTGCACTGTCACATCATCTGAAGTCAGCGCAAGTGCAATCTGGTTCGCTGTTTGCCAAGGCACCTCATGATCTTGCATCCCTTGATTGAGGATAACAGGGCAATCAATTGCCAACGGCTTATCAAGAAGCAGATTATCCCGCCCATCAGTTATCAGGCTGTAAGGGTAAATCACATCCTCATCAGCATAAGGATTTGGAAGAGCAATAAAGCCATCTTGTTCCATTTGATGCTGTTGCTCCGGGCTTAGAGAGTCCCAAATTAGCGTTTCTGTGAAATCTGGTGCCGCGGCTATGCCTACACATCCTGTAATGCGGTCTTGTCTTTGTTTTGCGACATTCAGCATGATCCAGCCACCAAGTGATGAGCCAACCAATATGACATCACCGCTTGTTTTTTCATCTATCATAAATAGGGCATCATTTGTCCAAGAGCTGATGGTGCCATCCATCATCTCACCATCGCTTAATCCATGACCTGAATAGTCAAATCGCAAAAAGCTCTTATTTGCTGATAGGCAATATTCTGCCAAGGCTTCTGCTTTTGAGCCAAACATATCTGAGCCATGACCAGCTAGAAACACAATTGTGGGCCCATTGCCATCATGTTTTTGATAAGCGAGCCTTTGGCCATCAGAGTTTGTAAGATATTCGGTCTTCATTGCGATTTATCCTCAGCTATAAAACAATATATCATTGCGCCATCATGCTATGTTGCTTACATAGTATTACGCTCAAACATAATTTGGTGTTTTCGCAATGACAAATTTTATATCTAGCTCCTCACATAAAAGTGAAGCGGACGCCATCCGCCAGCCAGTCATTGCGCAAATTTTGCCAGCATTAAATGTCGGCGGTGTTGAGCGCGGCACTGTTGAAGTGGCCAAAGCAATTATTGCCGCTGGCGGTAAAGCGATTGTTATCAGCTCAGGTGGTCATCTGGTCGCCCAATTACAGCGTATTGGCGCCATCCATATCACATTGCCAGTCCATCAGAAAAATCCCCTAAAGTGGGGCAGAGTGCGCAAAGATTTGCGCAAAATCTTAAGTGAATATGAAGTTGATATTGTGCATGTAAGGTCACGAGCGCCTGCATGGATTGCCTTGCCAGTGGCAAAATCACTTGGCATGAAAACAGTATCAACAATTCATGGTAAATTTGCCGCAACAGGGTTTGTAAAGCGTCTCTATAACCAAAAGATGCTGACATCTGATCATATCATCGCCATCTCAGATTATGTCAAATCACTTATTGAACGTCATTATACCAAAATAGACGTGTCTGAAAAATTGACAGTCATTCATCGCGGTGTTGATCTTGAATATTTCGATGCTTCAGTTGTAAAGCAAGGCCGAATCATCAATGAGGCAACAAGGTTAGCACTGCCAGATGATAAGCCAGTAGTGATGATGCCAGCGCGCCCGACCCCATGGAAAGGGCATGATATTTTATTGCAAGCTGTCTCTAAAATGGAAAATAGAGATTTTACACTTGTCTTGCTTGGCATTGCTGATGCGAAGGAGAAATTCTACGCACAGATTGAGAGGCGTGTATCGCAACTTGGGTTGGATTCAGTCGTGCGTTTGGCTGAAAAATCAACTGATATGCCAGCCGCGTTAATGCTAGCTGATGTGGTTGTGATGCCCTCAATTGAACCAGAACCCTTTGGGCGTGTTGCGATTGAGGCACAGGCAATGGGACGTCCTGTTGTTGCTTTTGATCATGGCGGCGCCATGGAATCTATCACTGATGGCAAAACAGGTTTCTTGGCACAGCCAAATGACGCTGATAGCCTTGCAAAGAAAATTCAACAAGCGCTGGCTTTGGGCCCACGGCAACGTAAAAACTTTGCGACTGTGGCAAGCGAGCATATCCGCAATGAGTTCACAATATCCATCATGTGTCAGAAAACCATTGCCATCTATAATGCGCTATTATCGCGTTCATGATGGCATCTTGTTTTATTGGACTAACTTTAATAAACTCCCCAAACATTAAAATTTGTAACTGGAATAACAAAAATGCCTGCGATTTCCTTGCCAGATGGTTCGGTAAAAAACTTTGACAATGATGTAACACCTTACGAGGTGGCAGCATCAATCGGCGCTGGTCTCGCGAAAGCGGCAATGGGCGCTTATGTGGATGATGAGCCGTGGGACCTAACACGTCCTATCTCACAAGATGCCGCGATACGCCTGATCACAAATCGTGATGAAGACGCGCTAGAGCTAGTACGTCATGATTGCGCGCATATCATGGCAGAGGCTGTGCTGGAGTTATTCCCTGAAACACAAGTCACTATTGGGCCAGCGATTGAAAATGGGTTCTATTACGATTTTTATCGCGAGACCTCATTCACGCCAGAAGACCTTGAAGCGATTGAAAAGCGTATGCATGAAATCGTTGACAGAGACGAAGAGATTGTACGTGGCACATGGTCACGTGATGAAGCTGTCGCTTTTTACAAAGAGAAGAATGAGCCTTTTAAAGTTGAGCTTGTAGAATCAATCCCGCAAGGCGAGACAGTCAGCCATTATACACAAGGCAACTTCATTGATTTATGTCGCGGCCCGCATTTGCCATCAACTGGCAGAGCAGGTCATGCCTTTAAGATCATGAAGGTAGCTGGTGCTTATTGGCGCGGTGATTCAACCAAGCCTATGTTGCAACGCATCTATGGCACTGCATGGCTAACAGAAAAAGATCTAAATGCTTATTTGCATATGCTTGAAGAGGCTGAAAAGCGTGACCACAGAAAGCTAGGCCGCGCGCTTGATTTGTTCCATATGCAAGAAGAAGCCACCGGTTCAGTGTTCTGGCACCAGCGTGGGTGGGTTTTATATCGCCAGATTGAGCAATATATGCGCCGCCGTCTTGATGCAGCTGGCTATGGTGAAGTGAAAACACCGCAACTAATTGACCGTAGCTTGTGGGAAGCATCTGGGCATTGGGATAAATTTGGTGACAATATGTTCACAGCCCATTCAGAAGATGACCGCACATTGGCACTAAAGCCGATGAATTGCCCGGGACATGTTCAAATTTATCGTCAAGGTGTGAAATCCTATCGCGATTTACCACTTCGCATGGCTGAATTTGGAAGCTGTCATCGTAATGAGCCATCAGGTGCTTTGCATGGCATTATGCGTGTGCGTGCCTTTACACAAGATGATGCACATATTTTCTGTACTGAAGATCAAATCACATCTGAATCAGTGGCTTTCTGTAGCTTGCTTCAAGATATCTATGCTGATTTTGGATTCACTGAGGTGCGCGTTAAATTCTCTGACCGTCCAGACGTGCGCGCTGGTGAAGATGCTGTGTGGGACAAAGCTGAAGCAGCGCTTACCGATGCAACCAAAGCAGCTGGCTTGGAGACAAAGCTAAATCCGGGTGAGGGCGCTTTTTATGGGCCAAAGCTGGAATTTGTTCTAACAGATGCAATTGGCCGTGATTGGCAATGTGGTACTTTGCAGGTTGACTTCGTTCTACCAGAGCGTCTTGACGCTGAATATGTTGGTGAAGATGGCTCACGCTATCGCCCTGTGATGTTGCACCGCGCTATTTTGGGTTCAATGGAACGCTGGATTGGCATTTTGATTGAGCAATATTCAGGTCGCTTCCCGCTATGGCTAGCCCCTGTGCAAATGGTGGTGGCGCCTATCACAGCAAATGCAAATGACTATGCTCATGCTGTTGTTGAGGCAGCAAAGGATGCTGGACTTCGTGTGGAAATTGACACACGTAACGAGAAAATTGGCTATAAAATCCGCGAACATAGCACTGGTAAAATCCCAGTTATCATCGCTGTTGGTGAGCGTGAAGCTGAGGCAGGCACAGTGGCTATTCGCCGTCTTGGCTCTCAAGAGCAGACGATTTTACCGCTAGCAGAGGCTATGGCACAAATTGCAGAAGAAGCGCTTGCGCCTGATTTGCGCAAAAACTAGTGCATTTGCTTGAGTTTTATGATTTTTCGCAGTAAAGATGATATCGTAACGTAAAAATAGGGGTGAATTTTCGCCCCTGTTTATTATGCAGCTATAATAGAGATAGGAGATCCTCATAGCACGTTCAAGACAAGATGCGCCGCCCGCAAATTCAGGTCCGCGTATCAACGAAGCCATAAGAGCAACATCAGTCAGATGTATTGACCAAGAAGGCGAGCAGCTCGGTGTTTTATCAATCACTGATGCACTTCAAAAAGCATTTGATGCTGGCCTAGACCTCGTAGAGCTTCAGCCAAATGCAGAACCACCTGTATGTAAAATCCTTGATTATGGTAAATTCAAATACCAAGCGCAAAAACGTGCCAATGAAGCACGTAAAAAGCAAAAGGTGATTGAAGTTAAAGAAATCAAGCTTCGTCCAAATATTGACGATCATGATTATCAGGTGAAAATGCGTGCTGTGAATAAATTCCTTGCCGCTGGCGACAAGGTCAAAGTGACATTGCGTTTCCGCGGACGTGAAATGGCGCATGTTGAGCTTGGCTCACAACTTCTAGAGCGTGTGCGCACCGAGATTGACGAGGTCGCCAAGGTTGAGGCCATGCCAAAGATGGAAGGCCGTCAGATGATCATGGTGATCGCACCTCGTTAAGCCGCTCTATAGCAATTAAATGCTATAAAACTATTGCTTTTGTGCGCGCTCATGACTATAGATGAGCGTTCAAAAAATAACGACTGGTCTAGGCTATGTTATTCGGGCTGCCTAACCGGTTGATTGAAGATTGCCATTGGCAATCATTAACCCTTGATTAAAGTGAGGATGAAATGCCCAAGATGAAAACAAAAAGCGGGGCAAAAAAGCGCTTCCGCTTAACAGCAAATGGTAAAGTGCGTGGCTCTGCAGCGTTCTTGAGCCATAACCTCCGTCGTCGTTCACAAAAAATGAAGCGTCAAGCACGTGGCACAATGATCCTTTGTGATGCAGATGCCCGTATCGTAAAACGCTTTCTTCCGTACGCCTAAAGGAGAGTTACTATGGCTAGAGTCAAAAGAGGCGTAACGTCACACGCACGTCATAATAAAGTTATCAAGGCAGCTAAAGGCTATTACGGTCGCCGCAAAAACACAATTCGTGTTGCAAAGCAGGCGGTTGATAAAGCACGCCAATATGCCTATCGCGACCGCCGTGTTCGCAAGCGTGAATTCCGCGCATTGTGGATCCAGCGTATTAACGCGGCCGCTCGCCTTCATGGTATGACATATTCATCATTGATGGGCGGCTTGAATAAAGCTGGCATCGAGGTTGACCGTAAAATGCTTGCGGATTTGGCAGTACATGATGCAGGTGCATTTGCAGCATTGGTTGAGCATTCACGTAAAGCGGCTTAACACAATCTGATTTATAATGATAAGATGGGGCCGCAAGGGCCCCATCAGTTTTTGTGGGCTAGATTTTTTAAGAGGCACTGCCTCTGCAAGAGGGCAAAAAATGCAAGCGCTAGATACGCTAAAGTCAGAGTTGTTAGCAAAAATAGATGAAGCTGATACGCCAGAATCACTTGATGCCATTCGTGTTGATGCACTTGGTAAAAAGGGTGTTATTTCTGAACAGCTAAAATCACTTGGCTCATTGCCAGCTGAAGAGCGAAAATCATTTGGCCAGCTTATCAATCAGGTCAAAGAAGAGGTAAGCAATGCCATCTCTGCAAAGGCCAAAGCCCTAGCGGATGCCGCCCTAACTGCAAAGCTTGAAAATGAAGCTGTTGATGTGACATTGCCAGTCCCCTCTCAGTCAGGCGGGCGGTATCATCCTTTAACGCGCACAATCGAGGAAATCACAGCTATCTTTGCTGATATGGGCTTTTCTGTTGCTGAAGGCCCTGATGTGGAAACTGATTATTATAATTTCACAGCCCTGAACATTCCGCCAGAACATCCCGCACGCCAAGAGCATGATACTTTTTACTTAAATGCTGATGAGGCAGGCAATCGTCCTGTTCTGCGCACGCAAACATCACCTGTGCAAATTCGCACAATGGAGGCCAGTGAGCCTCCCATTCGCATCATTGCACCGGGACGCACATATCGCTCTGACCATGATGCGACCCATTCGCCAATGTTCCATCAATGTGAAGGTCTTGTTATCGGCACTGATATTCATATGGGGCATCTTAAGGGCTGTTTGATTGAGTTTTGTAAAGCTTTCTTTGGTGTGGATGAATTACCTGTCCGCTTCCGCCCAAGCTTTTTCCCATTCACTGAACCGTCAGCAGAAGTTGATATTGGTTGTAGCCGCAAAGATGGTGGCCTGAAAATCGGTGCTGGTGATGATTGGCTCGAAATTCTTGGCTCTGGCATGGTGCATCCAAAAGTTTTGGCAAATTGCGGTTATGATCCTGAAAAAGTGCAAGGATTTGCCTTTGGTATGGGGATTGAACGCTTGGCAATGCTGAAATATGGCATTCCTGATTTGCGCACATTCTATGAAACAGATTTAAGATGGATGCGTCATTATGGCTTTATGGGTCATGATGTGCCTGCGCTTCATACAGGCATAGTGGGGTAATCATATCATGAAATTTACATGGAACTGGCTTTGCGACCATCTAGACACAACAGCCTCACTTGATGAAATCCTAGACGTATTACCGATGATCGGTCTTGAGGTTGAAGAGGTTGATAATCCAGCAATAAGACTTGCTGATTTCACAGTGGCTGAAATCATTTCTGCTGAACGTCACCCGAATGCTGATAAGCTTCAGGTCTGCCGCGTGAATACTGGTAAAGAAGAAGTGCAGATTGTCTGCGGTGCGCCAAATGCAAGAGCAGGACTGAAAACTGTGCTGGCTGTACCTGGCACTTATATTCCGGGCCTTGATATCACCATCAAAAAGGGTGAGATCAGAGGTGAAGAATCACATGGCATGTTATGTTCTGCCTCAGAGCTAGGCATCTCAGAAGAGCATGATGGCATCATGGAACTATCATCTGATGCTGAGGTGGGTAGCGGTGCGGCACAAGCAGCTGGCTTAAATGATCCTATGATTGAGATTGCCATCACACCAAATAGAGGCGATTGTCTTGGTGTGCGCGGCGTTGCACGTGACTTGGCAGCTGCCGGATATGGCACTGTAAAGCCACTCGATTTCTCTGATGAAGATGGCAGTTTTGACTCAGATATCACATGGTCAGTTGAGGCAAATTCACCAGATGCTTGCCCGCTTGTGACAGGGCGCCAGTTCAAGAATATCACAAATCAGCCATCACCTGCATGGATGCAACAACGCTTGACTGCGATTGGCCAACGCCCGATTGATGTGCTTGTTGATATTACAAATTATATCATGTTCGATATCGGCCGCCCGCTACACGCCTATGATGCTGATAAAATTGAGGGTGGTAAGCTTATCATCCGTAATGCCAAGCAAGGTGAAAGCCTAACAGCTCTAAACGAAAAAACATATGAGCTAGATGAAGATATGCTGGTGATATGTGATGCGAATGGTCCAGATGATATCGCAGGTGTTATGGGCGGCGATCGTACAGGTGTGTCTGAGACAACAACATCAATGTTCCTTGAGATCGCGATTTTTGACCCTGTATCAGTTGCGATAACAGGGCGTAAATTGAACCTGAATTCAGATGCGCGTTATCGTTTTGAGCGTGGCCTTGACACAGATGGGCCAACAGCTTTCTCAGGCTATATCACAAGACTAATCAAAGAGTTAACAGGCGCTGAAGCAAGTCACCTTGTCACAGCCGGCGCTGGTGTGCCAGAAATCGCACCCATCGCCTTTACACCAGCATCTGTTAAATCCTTAACAGGTGTTGATGTGCCAGCCCAAAAACAGCAAGAGATACTGGAAATTCTTGGCTTTACTGTGGTGGTCGGCTCTGACGATGGATGGCAGGTGACCCGCCCAACATGGCGCCCAGATGTGCATGGCAAGGCTGATATTATCGAAGAGATTATCCGCATTTATGGCTATGACCATTTGCCTATGATGTCTTTGCCGCGCGCAGAGATGATTGCCAAACCATCAGTATCAAAGCTTCAGCGACGCACCAATTATTTGCGCCGCACACTCGTATCACGTGATTATATCGAAGCTGTCACATTCTCATTCATGAAGGATGATGATGCAAAATTATTTGGTGGTGGTGACGAGGCTCTTCGTCTTGCGAACCCTATCAGCGCAGATTTAAATATGATGCGCCCGACTATCTTGCCGAATTTGCTACAGGCTGTTGGTCGTAACCTTCGCCGTGGTGCACAAGATCTGTCATTCTTTGAAATTGGTCCCGTCTTCGAAGGTGTGCCAGCTGATCAGCAATATCATATGTGCTGTGGTGTCCGCCAAGGCCGCAAAACCATCTCAGATTGGCAGTATCAAAATGAAGCTGTCACAGTCTTTGATGCCAAAGCTGATTTACTATCAGCTCTTAGCGCTATTGGCGTAAGTGTTGATAATCTTCAAATCACATCTGACGCACCAGATTATTATCATCCGGGTCGTTCAGGCTCATTGGTGCAAGGGCGCACAGTGCTTGGCTATTTTGGTGAAATTCATCCCTCAATCGCAAAGCATTTCGACGTGAAAGGCGCATGTGCTGGCTTTGAGTTGTTTTTCCAACGCGTGCCAACACCAAAAGATAAAGGCCCTGCTAAGCCACTTCTAGCACTCAATACATTGCAAGCGTTGACACGTGACTTTGCGTTTGTTGTTGACACAGACGTGACCGCAGATGCTGTGATGCGTGCTGTCAAAGCAGGCGGCAAGCCGTTTGTCTCGAATGTGGCTGTCTTTGATGCTTATGAAGGTGACAAGATTGAAGCAGGTAAAAAGTCACTTGCACTTAGCGTGACGATCCAACCTCAAAAAGCCACTCTTGTGGATGCTGAGATTGTTGAAATCAGCGACAAGATTATTGGATCAGTTGCCAAAAATTGTGGCGGCGTTATTAGAGGCTAATCAATAAGAGTTAAAAAAACCCCGATAGGCTAGATAGCTTATCGGGGTTTTTTTTAATCTTTATGACAGCATTACATGCGGTTTAACGCTGATATCACAGCCTTGATTGGCGCCAGTGTAATGGATGTATCAACACCAGCCCCAAATACAGATGTGCCATTTTCATCTGGCACACGTAATTCCACATAGGCTGCGGCTTCTGCCTGTGATGATGATGAACGTGTATTTTGTCCAAAGTCAGCCAAATTAAACTTCAGATCAAAGGTATCTCTTACACCGCTGACAAAGGCAGAAATCGGACCATTACCAATATGTGAGATTGTATGCGATGTGCCATCACACATAATCTCAGCTTCGATACGTGTTTGTTCAGCATTACGAGCCACAGGCTGTGATTCAAATGATACCAAGCTAAAACGGCCTGCTACATCAAGGTAACTATCATTGAAAATATCCCATATTTTCTGCGAGGTGATTTCAATGCCTTCTTTATCAGCTGTATTTTGAACATAAGTGCTGAATTCAACTTCCATCGCGCGCGGCAGGCGCACATGATGATCAACTTCAAGCAAATAGGCAGCGCCTGCTTTACCAGATTGAGAATTCACACGGATAATCGCTTCATATGAGCGGCCAATATCAGATGGGTCAATCGGCAAGTAAGGCACTTCCCAATGCTCATCATTTGCTTTGGATAAAGCATCCATGCCTTTGCGAATAGCGTCCTGATGAGAGCCAGAAAAGGCTGTATGCACCAGCTGTCCTGCATAAGGGTGGCGTTGGTGAATTGGCAGCTGATTACAATATTCGGCTGTCTCAACAAGTTTATTGATATCAGAGAAATCAAGCTGTGGATCAAGGCCTTGTGTAAACATATTCAGACCCAATGTCACAATATCAACATTGCCTGTCCGCTCGCCATTACCAAACAAGGTGCCTTCAACACGGTCAGCGCCTGCCATCAAGCCTAATTCAGTCGCGGCAATACCTGTGCCTCTGTCATTATGCGGGTGAAGCGAAAGGATAAGGCTATCACGGCGTGTGAAATTGCGATGCATCCATTCAATTTGGTCAGCATAGATATTCGGAGAGGCCATCTCGACAGTGGCTGGCAAATTGATAATCGTCTTATTCTCAGGCGTTGGTTGCCATACATCCATCACAGCTTCACAGACCTCAAGCGCATATTCTAGCTCGGTGCCAGTGAAACTTTCAGGTGAATATTGAAGGCGCAATTTTGTATCTGATGATAATTGGCTAATTCTATCAGCCACCATCTTCGCACCATCAATGGCGATTTGTTTCACACCTGCTTGGTCAGCCTTAAAGACAACACGTCTTTGCAAGGTTGAGGTTGAATTATACAGATGCAAGATAGCATTCTTCGCGCCTTGCAAGCTTTCGATTGTTCTGTCAATCAAATGCTCACGCGCTTGTGTTAATACCTGCACAGTCACATCATCAGGGATATGCCCGCCATCGATTAACTCGCGCAGAAAGTTAAAATCTGTCTCAGACGCAGATGGGAATCCAACTTCAATTTCCTTAAAGCCCATTTCCACAAGGACTTTGAACATACGCATTTTGCGCATTGAATCCATTGGTTCGATGAGTGCCTGATTGCCATCACGCAGGTCAACAGAACACCAAACAGGTGCTGTGTTGATGGTGTTTGACGGCCAAGTGCGGTCATCCAATGGGATGGCCTCAAATGGCTTATATTTTTCATGGCGCGCTGTGGTCATGGTATCTCATCACTTCTAAGATTACGATTTTGCCGCTCATGGTATCAAAAAGCGCCAAAAACATCTAGTATCTTTGACGAAAAGCTGTGTTTTCCAATCTGCGACATTAACACTGCTTTAAATTGCTATCTGGCCTCTTTTCAAGGCCTCAGAAAAGCGGTAAAACCATGCCATGACAGATTTAACACATATTCGAAATTTCTCTATTGTTGCGCATATTGATCATGGCAAATCTACCATAGCTGACAGGCTTATCAGCTATTGTGGTGGCCTGACTGATCGTGAAATGTCTGAACAAGTGCTTGATAACATGGATATTGAGCGTGAACGCGGCATCACCATTAAGGCGCAGACAGTCCGTTTGTCATACAAGGCAAAGGATGGCAAAGATTATATTTTGAATTTGATGGATACACCTGGTCATGTGGATTTTGGTTATGAGGTATCACGCTCACTATCGGCTTGTGAGGGCTCATTGCTTGTTGTTGACGCCTCTCAAGGTGTTGAAGCGCAGACATTGGCAAATGTGTATCAAGCGATTGATGCTGATCATGACCTTATCACCGTATTGAACAAAATGGATTTGCCAGCCGCAGACCCAGAGCGTGTGAAAGCACAAGTCGAAGATGTCATTGGCCTTGATGCCTCTGATGCGATCGCCGTATCAGCCAAGACAGGCATGGGTATGCCAGACGTGCTAGAAGCGATTGTGACAAGCTTGCCATCACCAGAAGGTGATATGAGCGCACCGCTTAAAGCTTTATTGGTTGATAGCTGGTATGACCCTTATCTTGGCGTTATGACTTTGGTGCGTGTCAAAGATGGTGTTCTTAAAAAGGGTATGAAGATTCGCATGATGGGCTCTGGCGCGACACATGTTGTGGAACGCGTTGGTATCTTTGGGCCAAAACCAGAAATGGTTGACCAGTTGGGTCCGGGCGAGGTTGGCTTTATCAATGCAGGCGTGAAAAGAGTGGCTGATGCTAAGGTTGGTGATACCATCACTGATGAGCGTAAACCATGTGATACAGCGCTACCCGGTTTTGCCCCATCAGTACCAGTTGTTTTCTGCGGTATGTTCCCAATTGATACTGCTGAGTTTTCAGCATTGCGTGAAGCACTTGAAAAATTATCCTTAAATGACAGCTCCTTTTCATTTGAGGCTGAAACATCAGCCGCGCTTGGATTTGGGTTCCGTTGTGGCTTCCTAGGCTTGTTGCATATGGAAGTCATCACAGAGCGCCTATCTCGTGAATTTAATCTTGAGCTTATCTCAACAGCACCATCAGTGGTCTATAAATTACATATGACAGATGGCCAGATTGTTGAAATGCATAATCCAGCAGATATGCCAGAGGTCACACGCATTGACCATATTCAAGAGCCGTGGATTAAAGCAACAATCATGACGCCTGATGAATATTTAGGCTCAGTCCTAACCCTATGCACAGAGCGTCGCGGCGAGCAAATTGACCTGACCTATGCAGGTAGCAGAGCGATGGTTGTCTATCGTCTGCCATTGAACGAAGTTGTGTTTGATTTTTATGACCGCCTAAAATCAGTGACCAAAGGCTATGCGTCTTTTGATTATCAGATGGATGAATATGTACAAGGCGATCTTGTAAAGGTCTCAATCTTGGTCAATAGCGATCCTGTTGACGCGCTTTCTATGATTGTCCATCGCGAGCAGTCAGAGACAAGAGGGCGCGCGATTTGCACAAGGCTAAAAGACCTTATCCCGCGCCAAATGTTTAAAATCGCACTTCAAGCCGCGATTGGCGGCAAGGTGATTGCCAGAGAAACCATCTCAGCTCTTCGTAAAGATGTGACAGCCAAATGTTACGGCGGCGATGTCAGTCGTAAACGCAAATTGCTTGAAAAACAAAAAGAAGGCAAAAAGCGTATGCGCCAATTTGGTAAGGTGGATATTCCGCAAGATGCGTTCTTCAAAGCCTTGCAGATGGGTGATAACTAGCCTTATCAGCGTCCTTCTTTTTTCAAAGAACGCACAGTCTTTTTTCCTCTTTTGATCGTGCTTGAGCTGATAAGCAAAATAAGCACGCCAAAAATGCCAAGCACAAAGCCTGCTGGCCAGCTAAGAAGTGTCGATATAATGGGATGCCATAAAAAGGTATCACATCCCAAAAAGGGCATTAGCCCGCACGGGTCGATATATCTATCAATAACAGCTTCTGTGATTTGCAAGGATTGTGGCGCTGTCTCATACCATAATTGGCCAAGCAGTTTTGATGAGCTGTTGCTATCCATCACATCTGACCAAAACAGCACCAAGGCACTGATGGTTAGGATAACGCCAATGATTTGAAAGAACCGAGAAATCATGTGACAAGATTGTGGTCAAATATCTGAAAGCGCAAGTTAAAAAATAGCAAAATATATTTTTA
>WTHW01000258.1 GCA_011526395.1 Alphaproteobacteria bacterium | reverse complement strand
TTAGCCTGTCTGATAACATCACAGGTGCGATTGCACTGACAAAGACAGGTGATGGTGTGTTAAACATCACAGGCGCGCAAGATTATACAGGCGCAACAACTGTAAGTGCAGGTACATTGAAAATTAATGGCACTTCAACAGGGTCAACCATTACCATCGGTGCCGGCGGCACATTAGGTGGTAGCGGCACCTCTGGTAGCATTGTCAATAATGGCACATTAGCGCCCGGCAATTCCATTGGCACATTAAATGTAACAGGTGATGTGACGTTAAATGATAATTCCACATTGGATATTGAAATTGCCAGAGATGGCTCAAGCGATAAGATCATCCTGACTGGGGCGTTAACGGTTGATGGGACATTGAAGCTTATCCCTAAGACAGGCCTGAAATATAAAAAGGTTGAGACCTATGAGATCCTAGAATCTGGGACACGCACAGGTACCTTTGATGCGATTTCCATGCGCGCTTGTGGTGCGACGATTGATACAAGCTATAATTCCGATGGCGTGACGGTAACAGTCACAGGATGTAACGCTGATAGAGGCAAGACTGTCGATCAGCTGCAAAATTACCTTCATTCATTTTATGATGAAAACCCATCTGCTGATATCTCAGCTGTGTTGACAGCCCTAGAAGGCTTATCAGGTGATGAGTATCAAAAAGCGATCACAACGCTAGATGCAGATGCGCCGCTCGCGATTGCCAGAAGCACCACGCAAGGCATTCAAACAGTCAATGGCTTTATGGCACAGCGTGCCTCAGCCCAATCAGGCAGTGGGTCAGCACAACGGCTTCGTATGATGACAGCCTCAGACCCCCTAGCAGCTGAGTCTAAATTATCTATTAAAAAGCGGATGGCAGAACATAGCCGCAAAGGCATGTGGCTTAAAGCCTATGGTGGTAGCGGTGAGAAAGACCCTATCAAAGATATTGGGGTGAATGGCTATGATTATGATTTCCAAGGTACCACTATCGGCTTTGATTTAGAGACGAGCAAAATCAAGCAAGCCATTGCGCTCTCTGTTCAGACAGGCTCTGTGACCTCGAACAATAAAGAGGGGTATCAAGATTATGAGACTGTGTTGCTGAATTATCAAAGCACACGCGCGCTGAAACATGGTGGCAGCCTTGCGCTATCGGCTGGTTTCGGGGTGAGTAAAATTGATGCCAAGCGTTATATTGATGTTGGCGCTGTTGATGATACAGCCACTGCTGATTACCGGTCTTATTCTGTTGATTTGGGCATTGCCTATACCTTCTCGCCTATTCGTCTTGGGTGGCTGACAAATGATTTAACCTTATCATTGGCAGGTAATTATAACGCGCAAGAAAGCTATAAGGAAAAAGGTGCTGGCGGGTTAAACCTTGAAGTGGCACCAAAACATTCCATGGTCGGGCGCGTTGGTATTGAGAATACCATGTTCATTGAAGATACCAGCGATAAGGGCGCGAAATTCATGCCATTCTTAAGCACTGGCATCTTTGGCTCGCGCCATTTGACAAACACAGCTGTTAAGCAAGGCTTTATCGGTGCAGAGCAAGTTAAAGTCGTCACAGACAGAGACATGGAAGCTTATGGCGAATTTGGCCTCGGCTTCCTTCGCATCGAAGAAGATGATGATGAATTACGCTTTATGGCCAAAGCCAAAATATCAGACAAGGTTGAAGAATATACAGCCTCGCTTGATTATGGCATTAAGTTCTAGCAATCAAATCTAGTTATGATTTCACAAGCTGGTTGGCTGGGTCATATAATGCCTCATCCAACTTTGTGGCTGTAAAGCGCTCTTGCAAAATGCCAACTGATAAATCAGAAAGATCTGCACCTGCCCTCACAAAGCCATAAGCGATTGTGGTATCTGTGCGCGCGCCATAGCCTGAGGAGGTGATGGAGCCGATTTGATCATCGCCTGCAAAGATAGGATCACCGCCATGAGGCGCCGCGTGGGTCGCATCAATGCGCATTGTGATAAACTGCCAATTGACATCACGTGCCGCAGCTGCGTCTTTGCCAATGAAATCGCCTTTGTCCATTTTTACAAACATATCAAGGCCTGATTCATAAGGTGAGAATTCGATAAGCAAATCTGATTTCCAATGACGATATCCTTTTTCAAGGCGCATCGATTCAGCCGCATAAAGGCCAAATGGCTTCAGATGATACTCTGCCCCGCCATTCATTAATGTCTGCCATGCAAGGTACAAGGCCTCTGTTGGCACATGAAGCTCGAAAGCAAGCTCGCCAGAGAAGCTGACAGCCATCGCATAGGCTCTAGCATGGCCGATGGTTACCTGCTTGCCACGCATCCATGGGAGGGCATTTTGGCTGACATCATCGCGCGGACAACATTTGGCCAGAATATCACGTGATTTTGGCCCTGCTAGCACCAAGATGACATGGCTGTTGGTCAGGTTTGTAAGGGTGACTGAGCCATCCTCTGGCAGATGGTTTGTGAGATGATCCCAATCATGGCGTTCACCGGCGGCGGCACAACCATACCAGTAATGCCCTTCGCCAATCTTGGCAATTGTGGCTTCAGCAAGGACAGAGCCTTTATGATTGAGAAGATAGCATAAAGAGACTTTGCCAATGGTTTTTGGCACTGTTGAGCATGTCATCTTGTTCAAGAAAGCTTCAGCGCCTTCGCCTTTGATCTCAATACGGCCAAAGCCGTTCACTTCCATAATGCCAGCATGAGAAGCAAGATGTTTTACCTCGTCACTGACCACATCTTTGGTTGGTGTATAGCGATAAGACGGGATATGTTCGAAATCATCAGATGGCTTAAAGAAGGTCGCACGCTCCCAGCCATTGACCACACCAAATTCAGCGCCCATGCCCTCTAGCACAGGGAAGAGCGAGGTTGTTTTGGCCAATCTGCCTGCGGGGCGCTCTTCATGCGGCATGTGGTAGTGAAATTCATTTTGATAATCTTCGATAGATTTCAGCAATGTGAATTCTGTGTTGGCATGTTGGGTAAAGCGGCGCGGGTCAAGGAACCAGCTTTCCCATTCTGTCTGGCCTTCGACCACCCATTCAGCCAAAAGCTTGCCATGACCGCCGCCTTCGCCGATGCCTGCGCGCAGGCCTGTGATACAAAAGGCATTACGCTTGCCCGGAATGGGGCCAACAAGTGGCATACCGTCTGGGGTGTAGGTAATCGGGCCATTAACAACAGTATGGATGCCTGTCTCGGTCAAGGCTGGTAGGCGCTCGAAGATACGCTCCATATTATCAAGGCATCTGTCCAAATCATTCGGGCAAAGCGCCATTGTGAAATTGGGGTCAATGCCATCCATGCCAAATGATTTACATTCTTGCTCATAAACACCGACAAGAAGGCCTTTTTTCTCTTGGCGAGAATAGAAATCATCACCTGGATCGCGGATGATAGGCACACGCTCTTCCATCTCTTCTAGCTCTTTGATGGGATCGGTGAGGAAATACATATGCTCCATTGAGACGACAGGATGTTCAACACCCATCATCGCGCCAATTTCATTTGCGCGGTATCCGCCAGCATTGACAATAATCTCAGCGCGGATGTCACCTTTGGCTGTATGGACAATCCAATCATCACTTGGCAGTTGGGTGAGGCCTGTGACAGGGTTAAAGCGCACCACCTCTGCGCCAGCTTGACGCGCCTTTCTGGCAAGAGCTTGTGTTAATTGTGACGGGTCAATATCACCATCGAGGGGATCCCACCATGCGCCAAGCAGCCCGTCAGAACTCATCAGCTTGTGACGTCTGCCTGCTTCAGCGCCGTCAATCAGCTCAAAATCAATGCCAACACCTTTGGCCATCTGGACATAATGGCGGTAAATATCCATCTGGTCTTCGGTATGGGCAAGACGCATGCCGCCTGTGATATGGTAGTTAATCGGAAACTCGTCATCAGCGGCAAGCTCGCGATACAGATCAATCGAATGACGCTTTAGCAACACAAAGGTCTGGTTGCCGCCAAATTGCGTGACCTGAGCAGCCGCGTGCCATGTGGAACCTGAGGTCAGCTCGTCACGTTCGATAAGCATGACATCTGTCCATCCCATCTTGGTGAGATGATAAAGAGCTGATGCACCAGCAATACCGCCGCCTATGATTACTACACGAGCCTCGTTGCGCATGATTTCCCCCACTATGCCTGTCGCTAGTTAGATTTTTTGATATTAGTAATCATGTAATTATCAGCGCGCGCAACAAAAAAAACATATGTGCAAAATCATTATTGCGTGATGGAAATTTTTTCGGCTAAATCAGGGCAGAGTGATGCCATGTGGGGGTTTTGATATGGATGATGTGAAAGCAACTGGCAGACGCGGCGCTGGACGAGCTGCACGTCATATGCAACGCCAAACAAAAGGCGCGATTGCCCATCCCTGCCCGCCAGGTCAAATTGGTGGCACCTATCAGCCGCTAACGCCGAAAGCTGTGCAAGATATTATTGATGTGGCCTATCGGTTATTATCAGAAATTGGTCTTGGCGAGGTGCCAGCTGAATTAGAAGAAATGGCACTGGCAAAAGGCGCCTATCTGAATGAGGCTGGCAGATTATGCTATAGCCGGCAGATGATAGAAGATGTGATTGATAAATCACCAAAGCAATTCACGCTTTATGGACGTGATCCGAAATATGATATCGAAATTGGCGGGGATAAGGTTTATTACGGCACAGGCGGGGCGGCTGTTCAGACGCTCGATAGCCAGACAGGCCTTTATCGTGCCTCGACGCTTCATGATTTATATGAATTTACCCGCCTTGCTGATCAGATGGAGAATATCAGCTGGTTTACACGTATTTGTGTGGCAACAGATGTGCCTGATATTTTTGAGTTAGATGTGAACACAATCTATGCGCTGATAGCTGGCACGCAAAAGCCGGTTGGCACAAGCTTTACGCTTGGCAATGCGGTTGCGCCTGCGATTGAGATGTTTGATGCGGCGATGGGCGGTGCGGGCGCCTTTGCCAAGAGGCCTTGTTGTAAGGTGCATATCAGCCCTATCATCTCGCCCTTGAAATATGGGGAAGATGCGTTTGATGTCGCCAAAGAGGCGATTGCGCATAATATGCCGATTAATGCGATTATTGCCGCACAATCTGGCGCGACGGCCCCTGCCCCGCTTGCTGGGATGTTGGCGCAGACGACAGCTGAGACGCTGGCGGCATTGATGATGGTGAATGTCATTCAGCCTGAATATCCGATGATTTTCTCGAACTGGCCTTTTGTGGTTGATTTGCGCACAGGCTCTTTTGCTGGCTCTGGTGGTGAGATATCTATTTTGAATGCGGGTGCGGCGCAAATATCAAACGCGCTTGGCCTGATTAGCGGTGTCGCAAGCTCGATGGCAGATGCGAAGGCTGTTGATGCACAGATGGGTATGGAAAAAGGCTTATCATCACTGGCGGCTGGGCTGGCAGGTGCGAATATGATCTATGAATCAGCAGGGATGATGGCAAGCTTGCTTGGTGCGTCATTTGAAGCGATGATTTTGGATAATGAAATGCTGGCCTTGAACCAGCGCGCTATCAGAGGCATTGAGGTCACAGAAGAGACGCTAGGGTTCGAGGCGATACGCCAAGCTGTTTATGGTGATGGTCATTTCTTGGGCGGCGATCATACAATGGATGCGATGCTGCGGGATTATTATTATCCAAAGCTAGCCAATCGTGACAGCCCGACAGTATGGGAAGAGACGGGCGCGCAAGATGCATGGGGCGTGGCGCGCGCGCAACTAGCCCAACTGCAAGCAGAGCCGCGTGCTGAATTTTTATCCAAGACGGCAGATAAGATGATCAGAGATAAGTTCCCTATCAAGCTGGACAGATCTGTGATTTATCCAGAATGAGTGAGCTGGCACCCCATATCCTTGTCATAGGTGGTGCAAACCGTGATATCACCGCACGTGCCAATCAAGAGATGATACCGCTAGCAGAGTCCCATATCGGACAGGTCAGTCAGACAGCTGGCGGTGTGGGGCGCAATATCGCAGAAACGCTGGCAAGATTGGGGCAGAAAGTCACCTTGTTATCAGCCTTTGGTGATGATGAGTTTGCCCATCAGATGATGGCGCATTTGACCGGCCTTGATATTGATATCGCGCCAAGCATCCGTGCAGATGGGCAGGATAGTGATTGTTATTTAACCATTCATGATAAAGATGGTGAGCAGGTCACGGCCATTAATCAAATGGCTTTGAGTGATAAGATAACGCCAAGCGTGATTACAGATCAGGCAGAGATGATTGCATCAGCTGATTTTGTCATCTGTGATTGCAACCTGAGTGAGGCAAGCCTGTCAGAGATTGCCAACATCAAGCGCAAAGGCCAGCTGGTATTAGATGGGGTGTCATCAGCAAAGATTGGCCGCGCATTAGATATTTTATCAGAGGTTGATATCTTGAAATGTTCAAGAGCAGAGGCCCTTTCTCTGGTTGGGGGTGATGATAGCACCCCTGATAAAGCGGTTGTAGATATGATGGCTGATACAGGCGCGGCGCATATTCTGCTAAGCCAAGGGGCAAGCGGCTTTTGTATCTATCGCGATGATGAAGTGCATCAATTCGAGGCGATACAAACAGCGCCAGAGACCATTTCAGGTGCTGGTGATTGCTTGCTAGCAGGGTATATTTATGGGCTGGCAACTGGTAGATCAGTAAAAGAGGCTGGCATGATTGCGCGGCAATGTGCGTATCTGTCGTGCCAATCGGTCAGCGCTGTGAGTGATCATATCAGCCTTGAGACCATAAAAAATGAGATTTGAGATGATGAATGAGATGATGGATATCGCCCCTGAGGTGGCTGTGGCACTGGCAGATGGAGTAGGTGTTGTGGCGTTAGAATCGACCATCATATCACATGGCCTGCCCTATCCAGAGAATAAGCAAACAGCGCTTGCGCTAGAAGCGGCTATCAGAGAAGAAGGCGCTGTGCCAGCGACCATCGCCATTTTAGGGGGCCGTATCAAAATTGGCCTGACAGGTGATGAGCTTGAAGAGCTGGCATCGCCATCAAGTGACGTGATAAAGGTGAGCCGGCGCGATATTGCCACCATCATGGCACAAGGCGGCAATGGGGCAACGACTGTGGCAAGCACGATGATTTGTGCGGCGATGGCTGGCATATCTGTCTTTGCCACTGGCGGGATTGGCGGTGTCCATCGCGGCGCGGCGCAAGATTTCGATATCTCAGCAGATTTGCCAGAATTAGCACGTACCAATGTCGCTGTGGTCAGCGCTGGCCCCAAAGCGATTTTGGATTTGCCGTTGACAATGGAATATCTGGAGACACATGGCGTGCCTGTCATTGGCTATGGCACAGATGAGCTGCCAGCTTTTTGGTCTAGAGCCAGTGGTATTAGCCTGACAGCCAGAGCCGATAGCGCGGGCGCGGTGGCCGCCATTATGAAAACCAAATGGTCACTTGGCATTGAGGGCGGCATGATGATTGCGAACCCTGTACCAGAGGCAGATGAAATCCCCCACCCTATCATCGCAAAAGTGATAGATGAGGCATTAGCAGAAGCTGAGGCTGAGGGCATTAAAGGCAAAGAGGTGACGCCTTATTTGCTATCTCTTATCAGGCAGAAGACAGACGGGGCGAGCCTTGCGTGTAATCAGGCATTGGTGATGAATAATGCGCGTGTGGGTGCGAAAATCGCTATCGCCTATGCCGCCATCGCCTATCCCAAGGGCCAAAAGCAAGCTTAACAGGGCTAGAATCCGCGCAAAGGCATATCAGCGTCTCGTTGTAGCCAGTTGCCATCTGGGTAATGGGCTGTGCCATCAATCATGTGAAGCGCATAAGCATAGCGTGAGCCAGCAGAGGTGTTTTCAGGTGAATAATGCGGAAAGCGTCCATGAAGCAAGATGAGCGTTCCTTTTGGTGCAGGCAGTGGGACATCACATATTGGCATCTCACCATCTGATAATGGTTCCATCACCATCTCGCCATCACGGCGTAGAAAACGGCTTTTGAGAGGGGTGTGATGCTGGGCAGGTGCGCCCCACATGCATCCATTTTCAATCGTCGCATCCTCAAGCGCGAGCCAGAAGCCGACACATGTTTGTGGCTCTGTGTAAAGGAAGGTCGAATCTTGGTGACCGCCCACTTCGCCGCCAATATGAGGCTGTTTGCAGATAACCATTGATTGCAATAATTTAGGATCCTGAAAGCCAATCGCATGTGCCAGATCAGCCATCTTTTTCTGATGGGAAAAGGCATCAAAGACAGGGTCTAAATCATGGAGCGCGTGACCGATTTTATTCACGGCAACTGATTTATCCTTTATCAACTCGCCATCTGAATCAACAGCGCCTTTTTCCAAGAAAAAGGAAATATTGCTTGCTGATTTCATGAAATAATCAGAAGCCGCATGTGATTGACCATCAGCTGAAAAGACAATTTTATGAGCATCTGCATCAAAGCCGTCAATCAGCTGTTTGGTGCGGGCTAGCAAATCATCACATTCGGTGGCTGTGGCAAAGCCTTCAATCAGCAGATAGCCTTCATCATGGAAGCTTTGTGTCATCTCGGCAGTGGGCGTGCCTTGCCAATGATATCTGGTTGCTGATTTTGTCATGCGTTATCCCTTTCAATGAGAGGTCTCTATGGCAAGCATAAAACGCCCCCCATCTGTGTGCAAGTTAGCGTGCCTGTTTTTTACATTTGTGTTTATTTATGAATTCACCACAAGATGATTGCAAAAGGATCATGAAGACGGGGGCGAAATGATGAGCGAAATAGTGATGATGAATTACGGCGCGATTGGGATTGCCAGTATTTTAGGTGTCATATTAGGGGCGATTTGGTATAGCCCAAAGGTATTTGGCACGCCGTGGGCGCATGAACAACCCCATCGCAAAATGCCAGAAGATTATCAAAAAGGTGCCAAGAAAATGATGGTGGCATCGATAGCTGATTGCGTGTTTTTTAGTATGATGGCACTGCTTCTTTATAGCGCCTATGGCTTTGGCGGTGTGGGGATTTTGGCAGTGTCTGTGACCATCGGGGTCTATACCAATAATTGTGCCAAAGGTGGCAGTGATAAGATGTTCAGAATCGATGCTGGGTTTTTGCTATCCCAGATTGCGATTATCACATGTGTTTTGGCTGTGATAGCGGGGTAGCGCGCTTCAAGGCAAAGGCAGGCGAGAGAGGCGGCCGCCATCTATGGTGATGATTTGGCCTGTGATAAAGGCAGCATCATCACTTGCAAGGAAGGCCACAAGGCCAGCGACGTCTGATGGCTCGCCTGTCTTGCCCAAAGGGTGGATTTTGGCAATATCGGCGCGGAAGGCGGCTGGGTCTGGCATATCATTGATAAAGGCTTCGTTTAAATCTGTATTTATCCAGCCAGGCGCAACTGCATTTACGCGCACGCCCAAGGGCCCGGCATCAACTGCCGCTGATTTGGTGAGCGCATGTATCCCGCCTTTGGAAGCGCAATAGGCGCTGTGGCCAGCATTTGCGCCAAGCCCCTCAATCGAGCCGATATTTACGATTGCCCCGCCAACCCTAGACAGATGAGGCAGTGCCTTTGACATTAGCCAAAAGGGCGTTGTTAGATTAAGGGCGATTGTGTTGTGCCAATCAGATAGCGCCATATCCTGAAGCGGGGCGTGCGGCATGATGCCAGCATTATTCACAAGCACATCAAGGCGACCATGTTGTGCGATGATATCTGTGATTAGGGATGAGATGGCATCTGTATCAGTGAGGTCGATTTGATAAGATTCAAAGCCCGGCGCTTCGCCCCGCTGTGCGGTGATGACATGTGCGCCCTCTTCAGCAAGGCAGGTGGCAATGGCAAGGCCGATACCGCGACTAGCGCCTGTAACAAGGCAGATTTTAGTGGCAAAGCGGCTCATGCGACTGGCTTTCCGCCATTGACCTCTACCAATGCGCCGCACATATAGCGCGCGCTATCAGAGGCCAAAAAGAGAGCCACATCTGCGATATCTTGCGGCTCTGCTATGCGCCCCAAGGGGACTGTTTTATTCAAAGCCTCAACCGCTGTGTCAGGGTTCATGCCGCGCATGGCAAAACCAGAGCGCAACATCGGGGTGTTTACCTCATTCGGGCAAATGCCATTCACGCGGATATTTTGATGCGCATGATCCATCCCCATACATTCGGTCAGTGAGGCAAGAGCCGCCTTTGTCATGCAGTAAAGTGCGTGGTTTGGACCTGGCCGCCTGCCCCAGCAGGAGGCGATATTCACAATCGCGCCCCCGCCGCCTGATGCCATTAGAGGTATGCTAGCGCGGCAAATGCGAAAAGGCGCTTCGACATTCACAGCCATAGAAAGGCGTAAATCATCATCTGTGCTGGCGGTCACGTCACCTCTGGCAATCACGCCGGCATTATTGATGATGATATCAAGGCGGCCATAGCGGTCATACACCATCTGCGGCAGTGCATCACAAAAGGCTGGGTTTGTGAGGTCACCCAAAAAAGAGGTATCAGCCGCAAGGCCTGAGCCATCCCTGTCTGAGGCGGCGATGATTGCACCATGCGCAGAAAACACATCTGATAAGGCAGAGCCAATGCCGCCGGCAGCACCTGTGATCAAAACAACCTTATCATCAAACTTATCTGACATATGCGCTCTCTTTTCATCTGCGGTTTTTTTATATCTGATGAGAGAGTGAGAAGGATTTGGGTCACCGTCAATGATTTTTCAATATATGAGATGATTATCTTGCCACTGGCATTCCCCTAGCCGCTTGTGCTATCACGGCAACAATGTGAGATTTGTAAGGGACATGTCGCATGACACCAAAACGCAAAAGACTGATGATAACAGCAGTGGCAGGGGTGATTATCGCCTGTGCGGCATGGCTGGCATCTGTGGCTTTGCGAGATAATATCGTGTTTTTCGTCACCCCCTCGCAAATCACAGACACGCATTTGTCAGCCAAGACATTGCGTGTTGGCGGGCTGGTGGCGCAAGGGTCTGTGAAGATTGAGGGGACTGTGACAGAGTTTGATATCACAGACGAGACGGCGCGGATATCGGTACGTTATGATGGAGCATTGCCTGACTTATTCAGAGAAGGGCAAGGGATTGTCGCTGAAGGCCCTGTGGTTGATAAGGTTCTGATAGCAGATAGCGTGCTGGCAAAGCATGATGAAAATTATATGCCGCGCGAGGTCAAAGATGCCCTAGAAGAACAGGGCGTTTGGCAGGGTGAGAAATAGCCGCCCTCACCTAATGTCATCTAGATAGGCATTCACACAAGTTTGAATATGACGGAACCTGTCGCCTCCTAATTTGGTGCCGCCATACCATCTGGTCACAATGATGATATGATCGTAGAGCTGGGCGCGCTCCAGCATGCGGATGATGACCATGCCAGCGCCGCTTTCGCCATCATCTTGTTTTATAGGACCGTCTGATGAGGAAAGATAGGCCCAGCTATGATGGGTGGCGCGTGCAAATTTCTTCACCTTTTTCAGCTCTTTTATCAGCTGATCGCACTCTGCACGGCTGGTGACAGCGGCGCCACTGACAGCGTATTTTGAGCCTTTATCATTGAGCACATCAACAAGGATATGAAGCGGCATGATGGCGGCGCCTAGCGTTGTGCAGTTTGCCAGTTAGGATGGGTAAAAGGCACATCATTGGCACGTGGCAAAGGGGTGCGCCCCAATATATGATCAGATGCTTTCTCGCCAGTCATGATGGAGGGGGCATTCAGATTGCCATTGGTAATGCGCGGGAAGATAGAGCTGTCAGCGCAGTAAAGATTCTCAAAACCAATGACAGAGGTATCAGGCGCAACAACAGCCATCGGGTCTGAAGCATCTCCCATTTTGCACGTGCCGCACGGATGATAGGCTGATTCTGCGTGTGCGCGGATGAAGGCATCTAGCTGGTCATCTGTGGTCTGATCATCACCTGGCTGGATTTCATGACCGCGATAGTCATCGAACGCAGGCTGTGCCAAAATCTCTCTGGTTAGGCGAAGCGCTTTGCGGAATTCAGGCATATCATCTTTATGGCTGAGGTAATTAAAGCGGATTTCAGGCGCGGCGGCAGGGTCGCTATTTTGGATGTGAACATGACCGCGCGATTTCGAGCGCATAGGCCCCACATGAAGCTGGAAGCCATGCCCCTCGGCAGGTGCCTTGCCATCATAACGAATAGCCACCGGCAAGAAATGATATTGAATATCAGGATAAGATATCCCCTTATCAGAGCGAATAAAGCCAAGTGATTCAAATTGATTTGACGCGCCCAATCCCTTTTTGAAAAAGAGCCATTTAAAGCCAATCCATGCTTTGGCAAACAGATTGAGATGCTTGTAAAGGGTGATTGGTTTTTTGCAGGCAATTTGGAAATAGACTTCCAGATGATCTTGCAAATTCGCACCAACGCCCGGCCTGTCAGCACGAAGGGTAATGCCTGCTTTTTTCAAGACTTGTTTTGGGCCAATGCCAGAGCGTTGCAAGATAGATGGTGAGCCAATCGCGCCAGCTGATAGCACCACTGATTTTTTGGCAAAAACATCAATGGTGCGGCCTGATTTCATATAGCGCACGCCAATACATTTCGTGCCGTCAAATAATAGCTGGTCGACCATAACGCCTGTACGCAATGTCACATTGCCGCGCGCGATTGCCGGGCGAAGATAGGCATTTGCGGCAGACCAACGACGCCCCTTATAGACAGTCATATCAGCAGGTCCCATCCCCTCTTGGCGATGGCCGTTATAATCATCTGTTGCTTCGTATCCTGCTTCGGTTGAGGCTTTGACAAAGGCATGATGAAGCGGGTTATCACGAGGGCCACGTGTTATGTGAAGGGGGCCATCTGTACCGCGCCATGGTGCCTCGCCGCCGTGAGATGTCTCCATCCGGCGGAAATAGGGAAGCACATCTGCATAAGACCAGCCGGCGGCGCCTGTTTCCTGCCAGTGATCATAATCGCCGACATTACCACGCACATAAATCATGCCATTGATAGAGGATGAGCCGCCAATGACCTTGCCACGCGGACAGACAAGAGCGCGCCCATCAAGGGTCTCTTCAGCTTCAGCCTTGTAGCCCCAATCATAGCGCGCCATATTCATCGGATAGGATAAAGCGGCTGGCATCTGGATAAAGGGCCCGATATCTGTCTTGCCAAATTCAAGAACAAGGACGTTGTTGCTTGGCACCTCGCCCAAACGATAGGCAATGGTTGAGCCAGCTGAGCCTGAGCCAATGACAATATAATCAAAGCTATCTTGTACCATAGGGATGTATCCTGTCCGCTTGGGGTTTATGTATCTTGCTAGATATACCTTATTTACCTTTTTCAGCAAGTCTAGCCATAGCTGGCATCTTGGGATAAGTATTTAATGATAAAAGGCCATAGAGAGGAGCCATATTATGTGGGATGAGCGGTTTGCTGGAGATACATTTTTATTTGGCACAAAGCCAGCGATGGGGCTTGTCCGTCACAAAGATAAATTGATTCAAAATGGCTCTTGTTTAGCTGTGGCAGATGGCGAGGGACGCAATTCAGTCTATCTGGCAGAATTGGGTCATGACGTGCTAGCGATGGATTCATCACAAGTTGGTATTGATAAAGCCAAAAAGCTAGCAGAGGCGCATCAGGTATCTGTGTCTTATGAGCTGGCAGATATTTATGGTTATGACTGGCAAAAGGCGCAATTTGATAATGTGGTTGCCATATTTATCCAATTTGCACCGCCATCAAAATGGCATGAGATTTTTGAAGGCATGAAGCAAGCGCTTCGCCCGGGCGGTGTGTTAATCTTGCATGGCTATACCCCAAAGCAGGTAGAATATGGCACTGGCGGCCCGTCAAATGTCGCGCATCTTTATACAACTGAGATGCTTGCTGAGGCCTTTGGTGATATGGATATTTTGGTGAATGAGGCCTATGAGGCTGTGTTAGATGAAGGCCCCGGCCATAGTGGGCAATCAGCCCTTGTCGATTTTGTCGCTGTGAAGCGATAGGTATGATTGATAATGAAGCGGCTTGATATCACACGACCATCACATGGCACTGTCACGGCACTTGCGCAAGATATCTATTGGGCGAGGTTCGACCTGCCCTTTCGGTTAAATCATATTAATCTTTATATGATTGATACTAAAGAAGGCTGGGTGCTGGTAGATGCTGGGATACAGTCAGAGGAGACAAGCCGGCAATGGCAAGCTTTGCTAGCAGGGCCATTGGCGCATCAAAAGGTCGCCAAGATAATTATCACCCATCACCATGTTGACCATATTGGCTTTGCTGGCAGATTGCAGGAGATGACAGGCGCTGATGTGTATATGAGCCAGCCTGAATATGAAAAGGCGCATTGGTTATTTGACTATGGGGATGAAGACTTCTCTGACCTGATTGCAGAGGTTTATGGCCGTTATGGGCTGGCATCATCGCATATTGAATTGGCGCGCTCTGATAAGGGGCGGTTTACCCGCTATGTTGCGCCCCTGCCGCAGGTGCAATTCTTGAAAGCTGGCGATAGCATAAAAAGCACGCATGGCACATGGGAGGTGCGCATTGATCAAGGCCATTCAACAGCCCATATCGGCCTGATGGATAAGGAGCGCCAGCTTTATATCTGTGTTGATTTTTTATTGCCGCGCATATCACCAAATGTGTCAGTTGATTTGCGCGATATTGATAAAGATATGCTGGGTGCGTATCTCTCATATCTCAAAGGGGTATCATCTTTAGAGGCGCGATGGCAGGTCTTTCCGGGACATGACTGGCCCTATCAAGGGGCAGGGACGCGTGCGCGCCAGCTGATTGACCATCATCATGAACGCCTTCAACTTTTGCGGGAGGCGGCAAGACAAAACCCCATCAGCGTTGCAGATGCGATGGGGGTTTTATTCGGTAAAGAGTTTGAAGCCCATGAGCTTTATTTTGCCTCTGGTGAGGCGCGGGCGCATCTGAACCACCTAAGGGCCTTAGGTGATATGGTTCAGATGCAAAAAGGTGGCGTTGATTATTTCGCGTTATCACATCCATAGGCGTTATCAACAGCGCCCAAGATAAGTAATGTTGCGGCAAAATCCAAATTCGCCTCTGGGCGGTCTAGCCATGCGCGTGTGATATCAGCTAGCTTGTCAGGGTCTGTATCTTCTGGAAGGCACAAGCCCGGCTTTTGCCCATTGGTTTTTTCAGCAATCAATTCAGCTGTGGTAAAGGCATCAACAGCCCCTGTGATATAGACGATACAGACAGCTTCATCTTGCGGGCTACCTGAAGCGCAATAAAGGCGTAGGGTTCTGCCATCAATGAAGTCAGCTGAGGCTGTGTTTGCCAGCATGCTAAAGCCAAGAGCGATAAGAGATGTTTGGATAAAGCGCTTCATGAGTAACCCTTTGTTTATTTAAGATGTTTCAAGAATGATTTTTGGTGGGGCATGTCCTTCATGAATATCCATGAAAGATTTTTGTCCTTCTGATAGGTGGCGCACCTCTGACCAGCCATCGCCTGTAATATGGCCTGCTTCTAGCAAGGCAAGGCTTTCGGCAAAATCAGCTTCGCTATAGCAATAGCTTCCTTTGAAGGTCACTTCTTGCAAGGTGGCATAGCGTGTATCAAATCCAGCCTCGCTATCTTGCAGGCCGATATGTGAGATAACGCCGCCCGGACGAATTAATTCACATGAGGCAGCTCTGGTGCGGCCTGAGCCAACAGCATCAAAAATCAGTGGCACAGAATGGGCATCGGGCTGTGTTTCAAGAGGATTATAACAGCTTGCATTTGTGACCTGTGATAGCATCGCGCGGCGTTTGTCATTCACCTCTGCGATATGGATATCCTGATAGCCCATATGTTGGGCAAAGAGCGCGGCCAATAGCCCAATCGCACCACCGCCCAAAATCACCATGCGATCTGACTTTGAGGCTTGATTGTGATTGGTGAGTAAATGCATCGCATGAACAGAACATGCCAATGGTTCTGCCAAAGCGGCATTTGTAAGTGAGATATTATCTGAAAGGGCTGTTAGATTATGTGTTTTGACAGATACATATTGTGCAAAACCGCCCGGAACGCGCATACCAATTAACTCGCGTTCAGGGCAAAGATGTGTGGCACCAGAGGTGCAAAAATCACAAGCACCGCATGTCATCAAAGGATTGACGGCAACAAGCTGGCCAGCCATTGGGCCATCAAGAGCGCGGCCGACAACTTCATGTCCCAAAATCAGAGGCGGGACACGGCGGGCATCATGACCATGCCATGCATGCATGTCTGAGCCACAAATGCCGCAAAAGGACACATCAATGATGGTATGATCAGCGCTTGGTTCTGGTTTTGCCTGTGTGGTGAAATCACACATCATCACATCAGAATAAACAAGCGCTTCCATCATCATACCCTCACATTACTACCTGCTCTGACTTATTATGTGCCTTTTTACGCTAGATTTTCGCCCGGAAAATATTTGCGCAAGCGGATATCAGCGGCTCTGGCATGACCTTCCATCCCCTCAAGGCGAGAGATACGCGCACAAGCAGCACCCACTTCGCGGTTGGCTTCTTGTGTCATACGCTGTGTTGTCACAACCTTCATATATTTATGAACTGACAAGCCACCTGTGTAATGAGCCGCGCCTTTTGTTGGCAGGATGTGATTTGTGCCTGAGCATTTATCGCCATAAGAGACGGTTGTCTCTTCACCCACAAATAGAGAGCCGTAATTTTTCAAGCGCGCTGTGAACCATTCATCATTGCGTGTATGCACTTCAAGATGTTCTGCTGCATATTCATCAGAGACAACTGCCATCTCTTCGTCAGTGTCGCAAAGGATGATTTCGCCATAATCGCGCCATGCGGCTGTTGCGGCAGAGCGTGCTGGCTCTGGCAATGTTTCGATATGGCTGTCAATGCGCGCTGTCACAGCATCTGCAAGCTCTTGTGATGTTGTGAATAGCCATGCTGGTGAATCTGGGCCATGCTCTGCTTGAGAGACTAGATCTTCGGCAACGATGGCTGGGTCAGCGCTGTCATCAGCGATGATCGCAATCTCTGTCGGGCCAGCAAACATATCAATGCCAACACGGCCATAAAGCGTGCGTTTTGCCTCTGCCACAAAGCGGTTACCGGGCCCGACCAAGATACGAGCTGGCTTGCCAGTGAAGAGACCAAATGCCATTGAGGCAATACCCTGAACGCCGCCAAGTGATAGAATCTGGTCTGCGCCACACAGGTTCATGGCATATAAGATGGCGGGGTTTGGCCCTTCATCACCATGAGGCGCTGTACAAGCAATCACATTTTCAACACCAGCGACTTTGGCTGTGGCGATTGACATAATGGCAGATGCCACATGCGCATAACGCCCGCCTGGCACATAACAGCCAGCTGTTTCAATCGGGATAAGCTTTTGCCCTGCCCATAGGCCAGGTGACAATTCTGTCTCAAACTCTTTGATTGAATCACGCTGCGCCTCAGCAAAACGTACCACACGTTCGCGGGCAAATTCGATATCTGCCTTTAGCTGGTCAGAGACTTTTTCGCCAGCGGCCGCAATCTGCTCAGCTGTGACAAGTGCAGGACCTGTATAGCCGTCAAGTTTCTTGCCATAGTCAAGGGCCGCTTCTTCGCCGCCCTCTTCGATTTTGGCAAGCATCTCGCGTACGATGGCTTGTGTTTCGTCAGTCCCTGTTTGTGGTGTTTTCGATGCTTTTTTGAGATATGTAACTGTCATTTTCTCTTAAGACCCGTAAATGTAAGTTGGAAGCCACAAGGCAATTTGTGGGAAGGAGAAGATTAAGATCAGACCAATGAGCTGGATGACCATAAATTGCATCATGCCCAAATAAATGTCTTTTAGATCCCAATCGGGCACCACCCCTTTGAGGAAGTAGGCAGATAAGGCAACTGGCGGCGATAACCATGCTGTCTGCAAGTTCACCGCAACCAAGATACCAAACCATGTTAGATTTACATCTAGCTTGACCAAAACAGGTATCAAGATCGGCACGATAATTAGCACGATCGGCACCCATTCAAGTGGCCAGCCTAGTAGGAAGATAAGTGCCATGATGATGATCAAAATCATCGTTGGTGATAATTCCCATGCCAACAGGAAGTCTGTTAGCATCGTTGGCGTGCCAAGACGCGAGAACACAGCACCAAAGAAGTTTGACGCAGCCACAAGGAACAAAATCAACACTGTTAGCTCAAGCGTCTTGACAAGTGCATCAAATAGGCCCTGCCAAGTCAGCTTGCGATATGCAAGGGCAAGCACAAGCGCACCAAAGGCACCACATGCCGCACCTTCGGTTGGTGTTGCCCAACCAAATAGAATAGAGCCAAGTGCAAAGGCAACCAATGTTGATGGCGGCACAAGACCCATAAAGAATTCATACCATAGATCTGAGAAGTAAAAGCCCTTTGGCTTGTTATCTCTAACCCAGATAGAGGCACCATACATCAAGCCCACCCATGCAGCTGGAATGATGAAAGATGAGAATGGGAATAGGCCATATAGATTGCCGTTCAAACCCATAATCATGAATGTGAATAAAAGGAGGATTGAGCCGATAACCAAAATCGCTTCAAGCCAGTAATATGGTGATGTTTGCGGCTGATCTTCTGGAGACAGGATAGGACCAAGTGACGGGTCTAGCCAGCAACGGATAAGCGCATAAGCCGCATATAAAGAGGCAAGCATAATGCCAGGCACAATTGCGGCAGCAAACAAGTCTGTGACAGGCACTTCCAAAACAGGCCCCATCACAACCAACATAATAGATGGCGGGATCAAAATGCCCAATGTACCACCAGCGGTAATGGTTCCAGCGGCAAGACGCACATTATAGCCTGAGCGGTTCATTGTCTTTGCCGCCATAATGCCCAAAATCGTGACAGACGCACCCACAATACCTGTGGCAGCCGCAAAGATTGTAGACACAAACAAGACAGCTAGATATAGCGCGCCTCTGGTACGAGAGAGCATAAGCTGGACAGAGGTAAACAGG
>WTHW01000243.1 GCA_011526395.1 Alphaproteobacteria bacterium | reverse complement strand
GGCATGACGCCATCATGTGTCGCAGGGCCCGGAAATAGCATCTCTGTGCCAAGCATCTCTTGGATTGGCAGGCGGCGCGCTTGACGCATCAGGTCAATGAAATCAGGGATAAGGCGCGCCAATGTGATTTTGCCGTCAGCTATCTGGTAGAATTCGCCTGAGCGCAAAAAGGCAAGTGAGTGATGCGGGCGCACGCCATGCAATGGCGCATGAAAATTGCCAACATAATGGACAACAGAGCTTATCCACTCACCACCAAAATCGCGGCGGTTTTGTGCGCTGAAAAAAATCTCATCACGGCGTCTGACGGATGATAACGCGGCACGCAGAGGGCGATAAAACCCATCAAGTACAGCTTGGCGCCCGACAAGCTGATTCACAGGATGTGCAACATCAAAGACAACATCATCACTGAGAATCGCTTCTGCTGTTTTGTCTAGCGCCTCGTCAGAGACAGTTAGGAGGGCTTGTAATTGGGACTGTATCAGCGCTTTATCAATCATTTTTCGGTCATTTCCCATGCGTGGCGACATTTATTTAAACATATCTTTAAAAAAACTCTTGCCAAGATATTAGGTGGTTGTCTAGCTTTTTGAATAGGTATGCAAAAATTTTTAGCGCTAGGACGGAAAGTGCCATTATGTCAGAAATTCAACTGCGTAATATCTCGAAGCGATGGGGTGATTTTATCGGGGTCGATAATTTCAACTTAACGATTGCTGATCAAGAATTCTTGGTTCTGTTGGGCCCATCAGGTTGTGGTAAGACAACCACAATGCGCATGATAGCTGGTCTTGAATCAATCACAGATGGCGAGATTGCGATTGATAACCATGTGATCAATGACCTTGAGCCAAAAGACCGTGATGTGGCGATGGTGTTCCAATCATATGGTCTGTACCCGAATATGAATGTCTATGAGAATATTCGCTTTCCGCTGAAGGTGCGTAAAGTCGATGAGGCAAGCCATGATGAGCGCGTGCGCCGTGCGGCTGATATGGTGGAATTGGGTGAGTTTTTACATCGCAAGCCAGCTGAGTTATCAGGCGGCCAGCGCCAACGTGTCGCGCTTGCCAGAGCCATCGTCAGAGAGCCAAATGTATTCTTGATGGATGAGCCATTATCAAATCTGGATGCGAAATTGCGTGTCTCAACAAGAGCGCAAATCAAACATTTGCAGCATGAGCTGAAAGTCACAACCATTTATGTGACACATGACCAAATCGAAGCCATGACACTGGCTGACCGTGTGGTGGTAATGAATAAAGGCGTGATCCAGCAGGTTGGCACACCAACTGATATTTATGATAAGCCAGCCAATTTATTTGTGGCAGGCTTTATTGGCAGCCCTGCGATGAATTTGGTAGAAGGCACCATCTCTAAGGGGACCTTCACAGCTGAGAATATTTCAATCTCTGGGCTAAAGGCAAAAGATGGGCCGATTACATTAGGCTTCCGCGCTGAAGATGCAGTGCTAGCCAAAACAGCGGCGGCTGAGAAAAAAGCAGAAATTAAAGCCCCCCTATTCACACAAGAATTACTAGGTGAAGCCACCATGTTGAACTTGACTGTTGGCAAGGGGATTGTTTCAGTGAAAACTGATAAAGAGTTTCGGGCGCAGATCAAAGATATCATCTCGGTATCTGTGCCAGCCAATTTATGTCATCTGTTTGATCAAAAAACAGGGGCAAGATTGGATATGAACTCTTGATGATGAAATGAAATTTGATAGGGCACTTCGACAGGCCCCATCATTCATAAGCGGTATCATGCACTAAATTGCAGATGCCAAATATAAATGGAAGCTAGGGAGAAAACACAATGCGTACCATTTTAAAAACAGCACTTATCGCAGGTGCATTATCAGTGATGAGCAGTGGCTCTTACGCCGCATGTAGCTTCACAAATGTGAACACAGTAAAGTCACTATCAGCTGGCTTTGAAGCTTGGAAAGCTGTGACATCAGCTATGGCTGAATGTGGCAATGTTGAAGCTGAACTTGACCAAGAGTTCCGCAAGAAGCAGCCAGAAGCTTTTGCAGCAAACCCATCACTATACCACATTGGCGGTGTTGCAAACTCAACAGCTGTGCCGCTGATCGATGCTGGCACAATTCGTCCATTGGATGATTTGGTTGCAAAATACGGTCAGAACCTAAAAGACAACCAGTTGGTACGTGTTGACGGCAAGATCATGGCAATCGCGATGATGGTAAACGCACAGCACATGATGTATCGCAATGATATCTTTGCTGATTTGGGCATTGCTGAGCCACAGACATATGAAGATGTGCTAGCAGCTGCTAAGAAAATCAAAGCAGCAGGTGTTGTAGACTACCCATTGGGCGGTACATTCAAGACTGGCTGGAACTTGGCTGAAGAATTTGTGAACATGTATATTGGCTTTGATGGCGCATTCTTTAATGATGATCTATCACCATCAATCAACAACGCAAACGGCGTTGCTGCTCTTGAAATGATGAAGTCACTAACTGAATATATGGATCCAGAATATCTAGTATCTGATTCAACATATGTTCAGCAGCAATTCCAGCAAGGCAAAATTGCGATGGCAAACCTATGGGCATCACGCGCTGGCGCCATGGATAATGCTGATGAATCACAAGTTGTCGGCAAAGTTACAATGTCAACAGCACCAACAGTTGGCGGTGGTTCAACACCTGCTTCTACATTGTGGTGGGATGGCATCGTGATCGCAGCTAACATTTCAGACGCTGCTGCTGAGAATGCATTCCGCGTTGCCATGGAAGGCCTAGACACAGAAATGGTTAAGGCAAATAACGACGCCGCAGTATGGTTGGTAGATGGCTATGAGCCAACAGCAACAGCTGCTGGTGCGTTTGCAACAGCCAATAACGGTGCAAAGCCATACCCAGCATCAAAGCAAATGAGCCTTATGCACACAGCACTAGGTAACGGCATTGCCGCATTCCTAACTGGTGAGAAGAGCGCAGCAGATGCACTAGCTGATATTGAAGCTGCTTACACAACAGCTGCAAAAGAAGCTGGCGTCCTTTAAGGGCCACATCATTTAAAGCTGAAGGGTCACATGGCCCTTCAGTCTTTTATTTAACAATTTTTCTTTACATCTTTTTGACTGCAAATTGGTGAGGCACCAATGAATAGAAAAACCTTTGCCGCTTTTGTCGGCCCGTCAGTGGCGATGATGCTGTTATTCATTGCATTACCGCTGGCTGTTGTGTTTACCCAAAGTTTCCAGATCACAAAACCTGTCACAGAGCGTTTTGAGGTCGAAAAATGCACACCCGGATTCACAGGCCAAATTTGTGAGACCAAGATTGAAACACGCCCCTTGCTAGATGAAGCTGGCAGGATCGTGACAGAGACAACATTTGTTGGCACAGCCTCTTATGAAAAGGTATTAGCGCTAGGTGAAGCTGGTGCGGCACTTGCAAAAGCAAGCTGGAATGATTTGATGCTGATCGATTTCTGGAAAGCCTTGCGGTTTACCCTGACATTCACACTTATCACATTGCCATTGGTGCTTGGGGTTGGTTTGGCGATTGCTTTGGCTGTCAATAATGCCGCCAAACATATCAGGGGCCCTGTGATTTTTGTCTCTTTATTACCCTTTATTATCACACCTGTAATCGGCGCGTTATCTATTCGCTGGCTGTTTATTGGTGATGGTATCCTGACAGCTGGTATTGAGTGGTATTTAGGCCGCGATGTGGCGTTATTTGCGCAAGGCTGGACGATTGAGCTGATGATGATGTTCTATCGTGTTTGGCATGTCGCACCTTTTGCCTTTGTTGTGTTCTATGCCGGCTTGCAAACAGTCAACCAAGATACGATTGAATCAGCCATTATTGATGGTGCCTCTCGTTTTGAGAGATTGCGGTTTGTTGTTATCCCGCATCTGATGCCGTTGGTGGTATTTGTGAGCTTGATCCATCTGATGGATTCTTATCGCGTGTTTGAAGAAATTGTCGGCTTCTCATCGCAAGCTCATGTGATCTCACTTCAATGGCTGACTTATGATCTGCTAACGCCTGATGATTCAGGTAACCGTTCCATCAGCCGTGCCTCAGCAAGTGCGATGCTCACAATGCTAGGGATTGTGTTGTTATTGATGCCGCTGTTACGCCGCACATGGAAAGACTTTACAGGAGGGCGCATCTGATGTCCGAGCTTTCGCATTTCAAACGCCCAGCGGCTTTGCGCTTTGCCTCTGTTGGGTTCCTATCCTTATGGTGCCTGATTGCTGCCTTCCCGATTTTCTGGATTGCTGTCTTAAGCTTTAAGGCGCCGATTGATTCCTTTGCCCAAAATCCGTTTCATGTGATTTTTGGCCCTGAGACTTTGGCCAAAGGCAAAGGCTTGTCAGTAATTGATATTGTTCTTGGGGTCGCTGTTTTATTCGGTGCTTACCGCTTTGCGACAACGACCTTAAATAAGAAAGTCAAAGAGCTGACACCATCGGGGTATCTTGCCTTTGGGTGGATTATTGGGGCTGGCCTGTTTGGTGTGGCAATGGCTGTGATTTTATTTGGCCTTCTGCCAGCAGTGACAGGCTTCTTAAACGCCTATACAGGGCCTCTTGGGACACCTGTTATTGGGTCAACCATTGAGCATTATTATGCTGTGTGGGTTGAAAATGCCTTTTATCAGAATTTCATGAACTCGCTGATTGTGACAGCTGGTGTAACAACCATATCACTGACAGTTGGCACATTGGCAGGTTATGGGCTGGCGCGTGCTGGCACGATGCTTGCCTTTTGGATTTTGATCATTGCGCTTGTCTTCCGCGCCCTGCCGCACTCTGTGCTGGTCGCTGGTTATTTGCCATTTTTCGTTAATTCTGCTTCTTATCTTGAGCCGATTTTTGGTGAGAGTGCGCCGACATTATATGGCCAGCCTTTGGCAGTGATTGCGGTTCTGGTTGCGATTAATCAGCCCTTTACCATCTGGATGCTTCGCTCATTCTTCCAGAATATCCCTGCTGAATTAGATGAAGCGGCACGTGTTGATGGCTGTACGCATTTCCAAGCCTTCCGCTGGGTCATCATGCCTGTGATGTGGCCGGGCGTCATCACAACAGGTTTGTTTTCATTCTTGCTCGCCTATAATGATTTTCTGGTCACAAGCTTGTTGCTGGATGCGCAAAATCAAACAATGGTGCCAGCTATCACAGGTTATTTTAACCGCGAGACAACAACAACTGACCAAGTGGAAGCTGTGGCGGCGGCTGTATCTATTACCGCGCCCTTATTCTTGTTAGTCATGATTTTCCAGCGCCAGATCGTATCTGGCCTGACTGCAGGAGCTGTAAAAGGATGAAGGGTTCACGTCCAGAGCAAGCGGTCCTTAGCCGCGATACTGATTTATCAAAAACTGAGGAAACAAGAGCTGTTATCGAAGGCATGGTTGATGGCCTAAATGACCATCGCATTGCTGATATTGGTGAATTTTTCTCTCAGTCATTTCGCTGGATGGGCAATCAAGGTTGCGGCACGAAGGAAGGGTTAAGAGCGTTCCAAGATAATTGGCAAAAGCCATTCCAAGCTGCTTTTTCAGATAAGGTATGTGTGGATGAAGCACGCCTTTATATGGGGGAATGGGCGGCTGCCTTTGGGCGCCAAGAGGCTGTTCACTCAGGTGAATTTATGGGTGTTGCACCCACGGGGCAAAAAGTAGAAATCCGTTATATGGATTTTTGGAAAGTCGTTGATGGCAAGATTGTCGAT
>WTHW01000017.1 GCA_011526395.1 Alphaproteobacteria bacterium | reverse complement strand
TTTAGGTTCTGGTATCTAACGATGTGGGGGTTCAAGTCCCTCCGCCCGCACCATCAACCCCCTGACAGATATTCCATTAAGATGTCGATGGCCTGCAGTCTCATGTAACGTGATGGCTGTAATAAGACAGCTTTTGACAGGAATAAATTCATGAATATCACCGAAACGCTCAATGACGGCTTAATGCGCGAATATTCAATCGTGATCACTGCCGATGAAATCGAAACAAAGATCGAAGCGAAGCTAGCTGAATTAGCACAAACTGTAAAAATGCCGGGTTTCCGTCCTGGTAAAGTGCCGGCTTCAGTTGTGAAAGCGCGCTTTGGTGATCAGGCAAAGGGCGAAGTTATCAGAACAGCTCTAGATGATGGTGCAAAAGAAGCGATTGAAGGTAACGAGCTTCGTCTTGCGAGCCAGCCTGCCGTTGATATTGAAAAATACGAAGATGGCGGCGACATGCAAGCTATCTTGAAATGCGAAGTAATGCCAGAAATCGCATTGCCTGATTTTGCGTCTATGTCAGTCGTGCGTCCTACAATGTCAGTTGATGAAGCTGAAGTTGAAGAGACAATGGCTCGCATTAGCGAAGAGAATATTCCAACAGTACCAGCCAAAGATGGCAAAGCAGCTGAAATGGGTGACACAACTATCATCGATTTCGTTGGAAGCATTGACGGCGAAAACTTTGAAGGCGGCGCTGGTAATGACCACCCACTAAAGTTGGGCTCTAACCGTTTCATTCCTGGCTTTGAAGAAGGTCTAGTTGGCGTGAAGAAGGGTGACCAACGTGATGTGAAGGTCACTTTCCCTGAAGAATATCAGGCATCTCATTTGGCAGGCAAAGAGGCTGTTTTTGCGGTTACTGTTAAGGATATCCAAGTAGACGGTGACGCTTCATTAGATGATGAGCTAGCTAAAAAACTTGGTTTCGAGACACTTGATGAGCTTCGTAATGCAGTGCGTGACCAGATTGGCTCACAACATGCAGGCGCATTACGTCAGGCAGTAAAGCGTAATTTGCTTGATGAGCTTGCAAATGTGACTGATTTTGAAATCCCGCCATCATTGTTCAAGTCAGAGTATGAGCAGGTCGTTCGTGCCATGAAAGCTGAGGCGGGCATTGAGGATAATAGTCATGATCACGACCATGATCATGACCATGACCATGACCATGATCATCCTGCTGTGGATGAGGGATTGGATGCAGGCCAGAAAGAAGAGGCGACTTCAGTGGCAACACGCCGCGTGCGTCTTGGTTTGTTGCTAACAGAAACTGGCACAAATAATAATATTCAAGTGTCAGAAGAAGACACAAGAATGGCAGTGTTTGAGCAAGCTCGCCGTTATCCTGGTCAAGAACAACAGGTAGTTGAGTATTACCAGAAGAACCCACAAGCGATGCAACAGCTAGCTGGCCCAATTTTTGAAGATAAGGTCATCGACTTCATTCTTGAAATTGCAAAGGTGACTGAGGAAGAAACAACAGCTGAAGATTTATATGCGTCTCTTGAAGAGAGCGCAGCAAAGCCTGCCGCAAAAAAGGCAGCCAAAAAATCAGCAAAGAAAGCAGCCGCAAAAAAAGCACCTGCCAAGAAGGCAGCGGCAAAAAAGGCAGCAGCTAAGAAAAAGTAAGTCTGAAGCGTTGTTATAACAACTTCGCAAAAGATCATGAATTTAGGGGTTGGCGTCACGCACGTTAGCCCCTATTTTTATGCTAGATACAAAATTCACTAATGCAATTTGGTTAACACCATTAAACTGAGATGCTGTAGCAATTTAGAAAAGAGCGAATAAGATGATGTCAGATGAATTAAGAGAACAATCCGCCCTCGTGCCAATGGTTGTTGAACAAACAAGCCGTGGTGAGCGTTCTTATGATATTTACTCAAGACTTCTAAAAGAGCGCATCATTTTTTTAAACGGCCCTGTTGAAGACACCATGTCGTCCTTGATTTGTGCGCAGCTTTTGTTCCTCGAATCAGAAAACCCAGATAAAGATATTTTCATGTACATTAATTCGCCTGGCGGCGTGGTCACATCTGGTTTGGCGATTTATGATACAATGGAATATATCAGACCGAACGTTGCGACAGTTTGCATGGGGCAGGCGGCGTCTATGGGATCACTTCTGCTGATGGCTGGCGCTGCTGGAAAAAGATATTGCCTGCCAAACGCCCGCATTATGACACACCAGCCTTCTGGTGGTTTTCAAGGTCAAGCAACAGATATCGAAATTCATGCGAAAGAGATCATCAATTTACGTGCCCGACTGAATGGCATTTATGAAAAGCATACTGGTCAAACAGCAAAGCAAATCGAAAAGATCATGGAACGCGATACATTCATGTCACCAGAAGAAGCAAAAAATCTTGGTTTGATAGATGAAGTTGTGTCCAAAAGGCCAACAGCGTCTTAATGACGCGGCCTGCATGATACAACTAAAGGCAATTTTTTGTTGTATGATTTGGTTTCGTGCGTTTAACATGAAGGAAATGAACTCATAATACGCGCCAATTCCGCCGGGTATTTGTGTTAAGATAGGATAGCGATCATGTCTAAATCATCTGATGATGATGGTAAATCAACACTACATTGTTCTTTCTGCGGAAAGAGCCAACATGAAGTGCGCAAATTAATTGCAGGACCAACTGTCTTTATCTGCGACGAATGTGTTGAATTATGTATGGACATCATCCGCGAAGAGCATAAATCAGCGTTGCCAAAAAATCACGAAGGTGTGCCAACACCAGCTGATATAAACGCCGTACTTGATGATTATGTGATTGGTCAAGCAAAAGCAAAGCGCGTGCTGTCCGTTGCTGTTCATAATCACTACAAACGCCTCGCAAATGCTGGAAAAACCGGGGATCTTGAGATTGCAAAATCCAACATCCTTCTTGTTGGCCCAACAGGTTGCGGTAAAACATTACTTGCACAATCGCTAGCGCGCATGCTTGATGTGCCATTTACCATGGCTGATGCCACAACTTTGACCGAAGCAGGTTATGTGGGTGAGGATGTTGAAAATATCATTCTCAAGTTATTGCAAGCGGCTGATTACAATGTTGAGAAAGCCCAGAGAGGCATTGTCTATATTGATGAGGTAGATAAGATTTCTCGCAAATCCGACAATCCATCAATCACACGCGACGTCTCTGGTGAGGGTGTTCAGCAGGCGCTTCTAAAAATTATGGAAGGTACTGTTGCTTCTGTTCCGCCTCAAGGTGGCCGCAAACATCCACAGCAAGAATTCCTACAGGTGGATACAACAAATATCCTATTCATTTGTGGTGGTGCCTTTGCAGGTTTGGATAAAACTATTGCCAATCGTAATAGTGGCGCTGGCATCGGCTTTGGCGCAGATGTGCGTGGGCCAGAAGATAAAAGCCTGTCAGATTTATTGGCAGGGCTTGAGCCAGAAGATTTGATCAAATTTGGCCTGATTCCTGAATTTGTTGGCAGATTGCCGGTTATTGCAACGCTCGAAGATTTAGACGAAGATGCTTTGGTTCGCATTCTTACTGAACCGAAAAACGCCCTAACAAAGCAGTATAGTGCTTTATTCGATATGGATGATGTGCGCCTTGAATTTCGTGACGAAGCCTTACGCGCTATTGCACGCAAAGCGATTGAGAGAAAAACTGGTGCAAGAGGACTGCGCTCTATCATGGAAAGCATCCTAATGGACACTATGTTCGATATCCCAACTGCGAATGATATCGAAGAAGTGGTAATCAATGAGGATGTGGTAAATGATAATGCGGCACCTCTCGTTGTGCATGCCGCTAGTCCTAAAAAAGCCTAATTCATTCGTAATTAGCTAGTTTAACGCTAAATACATAGATGGCTAAGAATGCTATATTTTTGTGTGATGTGGTGCTGTTGACGTTGTTATAAGTATATTTTTACAAAGTGGGACGCAAATTAACCTGCTCCCCTTGAAGTTTGTCACTGCACAACACATCTGCATAATACAGCTATTATAATTGTGAGCGAAAATATACCATGTCCGAAACCACTCTTCATACCCTTCCAGTCCTGCCTTTGCGTGACATTGTGGTGTTTCCGCATATGATCGTCCCATTATTTGTTGGGCGCGAGAAATCAGTAAAAGCGCTTGAAGCAGTGATGTCCAAAAACAAACAGATATTGCTGTTAACGCAAAAAGAGGCATCAACCGAAGATCCAACATCGGATGATATGCATCTCATGGGAACATTGGGACATATTTTGCAGTTGCTAAAGCTACCTGATGGCACTGTAAAGGTGCTTGTCGAAGGCACAGTGCGTGCAAAGGTCAACGGGTTTCTCGACCATAGTGAATTCATGGCAGCTGAAATCAGTGAACAGCCTGATGAAGAAAACCCAAGTTCTGAAGTCGTTGCTATGGGTAAAGCGGCGGTTCAGCAATTTGAGAGTTACATAAAGCTAAATAAGAAAATAGCATCAGAAGTCATGGTCTCTGTTAACCAAATTGAAGAGACGTCCAAGATTGCTGATACTCTTGCCTCTCGTTTGTCTGTGAAAATTGATGAGAAACAAGCCTTACTAAATGACATAGACCTGAAATCACGTCTTGAGACCATCTTCTCGATGATGGAAGGTGAGATGAGTGTTTTGCAGGTAGAAAAGCGAATACGCAATCGTGTAAAACGCCAAATGGAAAAGACCCAGCGTGAATATTATCTGAATGAGCAGATGAAAGCCATTCAGAAGGAGCTTGGTGAAGGTGAAGACGGCAAATCTGAAATTGACGAGATAGAATCAAAAATTGAAACCGTCAAAATGCCAAAAGAGGCCAAAGAAAAGGCGCTTGGTGAATTAAAGAAACTCCGCAATATGGGGCCAATGAGTGCTGAGGCAACAGTGGTTCGTAATTATCTTGACTGGATGACTGATATCCCTTGGAAAAAGTCTAGCCGCCTTAAAACTGATATTGCTGAGTCTAGAGCTATCTTGGATGCTGATCATTATGGATTGGATAAGGTCAAAGAGAGAATCGTTGAATTTTTGGCCGTTCAATCGCGCACCAAAAAAATGAAAGGCCCTATTTTGTGTCTTGTAGGACCTCCGGGCGTTGGTAAAACATCTCTTGGCAAGTCGATTGCGAAAGCAACGGGACGTAAATATGTGCGTATGGCTCTTGGTGGTGTGCGAGATGAGGCCGAGATAAGAGGTCATAGACGTACCTATATTGGCGCAATGCCGGGTAAAGTTATTCAAAGCATGAAAAAAGCTGGCACTAACAACCCGCTATTTCTTCTTGATGAGATTGACAAGCTTGGCGCTGATTGGCGCGGTGATCCGTCATCTGCTTTGCTTGAGGTTTTGGATCCAGCACAAAATAATAGCTTCCAAGATCATTACATTGAAGTCGATTTTGATTTGTCGAACGTCATGTTTATCACAACATCAAATTCAATGAATATGCCTCAACCTTTGTTGGACAGAATGGAGATCATCCGCTTGTCTGGCTATACAGAGGAAGAGAAAGTTCAAATCGCGCTTCGCCATATGGTCGCAAAGCAAATGCAAGATCATGGCCTAAAAGATGGTGAGCTTGAAATCACAGAAGAAGCGGTACGTTCTATTATCAGATACTATACAAGAGAGGCCGGTGTTCGTAGCCTTGAGAGAGAGATTGCAAAAATTGCCCGTAAAGCGGTAACAAAAATTTCTATGGGTGAGGCAACAACTCTGATTGCAAATGCTGATAACATCGATGATTTCCTTGGTGTAAAGCGTTTTAAATT
>WTHW01000095.1 GCA_011526395.1 Alphaproteobacteria bacterium | reverse complement strand
CTTTATATAATGATAATCATACCACCATGATAACACCGCAAGGATCAGCCTTGATGCTTGAAGGGGTGCATCGCCCTCATTTCTTCACAGGTGTTGCCACAGTGGTCTTCAGGCTATTTCAAATAGTCCCTGCAAATGCCGCTTATTTTGGCGAGAAAGATTTTCAGCAGCTCGCTGTTATCAAGCAAATGGTGCGCGATTTTGATTTACCGATAAAGATCACTCCCGTCTCAACAAGCCGCGCTGATGATGGTCTAGCATTGTCATCTCGCAACAGCTATCTTGATAAGGCTGAGCGCCAAGTCGCAACACAGCTTTATGCTGAAATGAAAAAGGCTGCGCAAAATGTAAAAAATGGCATGGCGCCGGCACAGTCATGTCAAACGGCAGTAAGCGCGCTTCAGGCGCATGGCTTTGATAATTGTGATTATTTTGTGTGGTGTGACCCGCAAACGCTTGAAGAGGTGGCAGATGTCAGAAGTCAAAGCCGTCTGATGGCAGCTATCTGGCTTGGTAATACGCGCCTGATCGATAATGATTATTATGATAATTTGTGCAGCGCACAAAATTAAACGCACTGTTTATTGTTCCTGAAAAAGAAACAATAGGTTCCTAAACAGGAAAATATCGCAAAAATTGGTGAAAAAAAAGGTCGTGAGCAAAACCCACGACCGAGTATAGGGAGGAAACACAAAAATTTGTTTGTGCAATGCGGTACTTATACATGTTCCTATAAGCTGTCAACAAAAAAATGAAAAATTTTTATTTACTTAGCGACAACGGCAAAATAGCGAGGATATCTTGCTGGCTCATCCCTGATTGGCGCATCACCTTAAGGCTCTTGGCATCATCTCTTTTTGCCAATCTTTTGCCTGCCTCATCTCTTATCAAATCATGATGATCATATAAGGGCGTTGGCAGTCCTAACACATGCTGCAGAATGCGATGCAAATTTGTTTGCGCAAATAAATCTTGGCCGCGCGTTACAAGCGATATACCGCTGTCAAAATCATCTAGCACCACCGATAAATCATATGATGCCCCAATATCACGGCGCGCAATCACACAATCATCTAGCGTGGCCAGCTCAACCTGCTGGCTACCTTTTTGTTTGTCATACCACTGAAGCTGGGGGCAAGCCTGCCTAATTTTTTGGGCATCAAGACGCCATGCTGGCTCAGTGCCACCATCGTGGCGGTCTTGTTTTTCTGTATCAGTCAGCGCATCGGCAAGGCGCGGTGCCTCTTGCGGGGCAGATAAAATCGCATCCACTTCTTTGCGTGATAAATAGCACGGATAGACAAGCTCTTTATCTTTCAAAAACTGCAAAGCATCACGGTAACGATGAAGGCGACTGCTTTGATATAAAGGCTCTTTATCCCATGATATGCCAAGCCAGCCTAAATCATCTATTTGCGATGAAATGAATTGTTCGCGGCATCTTGTGTGATCTAGATCATCTATGCGTAATTGAAAATGTTGGCTGTCTTGACCTGCTTGATGCCATGCATATAACGCAGAGAAGGCATGTCCCAGATGTAAGTCACCTGTTGGGCTTGGTGCAAATCTGACATAATGTTTTGCCATGTTATTCAGCCCTTAAGTGAAAAAATAGAAGTCTCGCTTCATCCTTACCCTGCGCTATGGTAACAAGCAAGTCATGACGATGAAGCGAAGCTGGGTAGCCGCTGGTAATTGATAAAGGTAATGATTATGGAAAATCGCAAATATGGCGCACTTGAAGGCCCTTACAGCTGTCAGATGCCAGATGATGAGCGGCCAACGCGCCTACTTGTTTTGCTTCATGGATGGGGCGCAGATGGGCATGATTTGGCTGAATTATCAGCCGCCCTTCATCAGATGATGCCAGATTTGGCATGCTGGTTCCCTCATGCCCCTAGCCCTTGTTCTGCCAATCCAATGGGGCGCCAGTGGTTTGAAATATCTGAACGCTTTTATCAAGACCCAGCAGCCTCCTTGCCTGAAATGGAAGAGGCGGCCTATATCATCGAATCAGCGATTGGCGAGATTTGCGATGATTTAGCTCTCATGAGCCAAGATGTCATTTTGGGTGGCTTTTCCCAAGGCGGTATGATGACATTACATATTGCCACAAATCAAAGGCTGGAAGCGGCTGGTTTCGCCAGCCTGTCAGGCGCCCTAATCGGTCAGGTTGAACCAGTATCCTCATCAGAGGCAACGATATTCCTAGCGCATGGCCAGCAAGATCAAGTGGTGCCTTTCGCCGCAAGTAAACAAGCACAAACTGACCTCGAAGATGCCGGATATCAGGTTGAATTAATGGCCCGCGCTGATCTGGGGCATGGCATTGATATGGCGGTACTAGAAGGGCTAGGGCGTTATTGCCATCAGGTGACATCCTCTTAAATAACACCACATTTGGTGGGTGCGACAACTTTGCCACTATATGTTGTGTTTAGGGCTTGCGCTGAGTGACGTCTCATGTTTGACTAAAAGATGAGGAAACATGAAAAAAGGGGTCACTTCAGATGAATGCTGGGATGCTACCGCCCGCTCTGGTTCTAAATGCGGATTTCAGACCGCTTAGCTATTATCCGCTGTCCTTATGGTCATGGCAGGATAGTATCAAGGCTGTGTTCCTCGAACGTGTCTCTATCATTTCTGAATATGACCAAGAAGTGCATAGCCCCACACAAAGCTTTAAATTGCCATCTGTGATAGCACTCAAAGATTATGTGCCACAAAGCAGAAACCCAGCCTTCACACGCTTTAATGTTTTCTTGCGTGATAAATTTTCCTGCCAATATTGTTCTGTGCGATTGCCAGCCTCCGAGCTGACATTTGATCATGTGATACCGCGCGCTCGTGGGGGGCGCACAAATTGGCATAATGTTGTGGCAGCGTGCGGCAAATGTAATCTGAAAAAGGGCGCGCGCCTTGCCTCTGATTGCGATATGCATCCTATCCAAAAACCAACTGAGCCAAGCGTCTGGCAATTACAGGAAAATGGCAGGCACTTCCCGCCAAATTACCTGCATCATAGCTGGCGTGATTATCTCTATTGGGATTCTGAATTGCTTCAGGACAAGCTAGATAGCTAGCACTTATAATTTTTCAGCAATCTTAATTGCTGTGCGGCATCCTGTTTGAATGACAGTGCGCAAAATGCTGTAACCCACAGCTTCTTCACCTTTGTGATCGCGGGCAATATCGCGATGCTCTAACTCTTCATCTCTGAACCGCGCCAAAGTCTCTTTTAAATCAGCTTCTGCATCTGCTTCATGTAAGGCTTCGACCTGCTTGTGATAATGCTCACCAATGACCTCTTCAACAGCGATGGTGCATGCCATAGCTGCTTTTGGGCCCATCGCGGCCGTCGCGGCGCCAAGCGCAAAACCAGCCGCACCCCATAGCGGGTCAAGCATAGAGGGTCTGACCTTATAATCATTTAACAGCTTATCAAATGTCTCAAGATGCTCAACTTCTTGTTCCATCATATGCTGAATTTCAGCTTCATGCTCATGACCTTTTAACACAGCGAGCTGGCCTTTATAGATGGTTTGCGCGGCGCGCTCACCTGCGTGGTTCACACGTAAAAATTCACCAAGGCGTGTTCTGTCAAATTCAGCCATAACAAATATCCTTTAAATCCTACAATGTCTGATCTCTCATCGCTTTTACGGATGCGATGATTAAAAATAAGGCAAGACCTGCACTAATTAACATATTCCATCCTGCCATAGAGACAGATAAAAATGACCATGCCACTTCGTCGCATCTGACCACAGGTGTCTCAAGCAGGCTTTGTGTCAAATCTGACAAGCTTGCCCCGCTAGACAGATTAGACGTACAGCCCTTTGGCCCTTCCCACCATCCTTGCTCAACGCCAACATGCTGTAATCCCACACCTGCCGTCACCGATGCCAATAGCGCACCAACAGGCCGCCATATCGTCTGATTATGCGGGCGTATAACAGACACAAGCCCAAGCGTGATTAGCCCATAATGGGGCAAGCGCTGTGTTAAGCATAATTTGCAAGGCACTAGGCCGCCCACATGCTCAAATAACAAGGCCGCTGTGATAAGGCATAAGGAGACCATAGCCGCAATCTCAACAGGCCGGTTATCAGCAAATAAGACTGTCATAGGCGATGTTGTCATCTAATGTGTCATCCAAAAGCCAACGAGAACCAAAATCAACGCGCCAGATATCAAGGCAGATAACAAGCGCATATTCTTATGATAGCGAACCATCGCCGCCACAAGCAAGAAGCGCGCGATACGACCTATCGTCGCAACGGCCAAGAAGGGGATAAGAGGATAGCCAAATAAGCCTGATGAGATCGCAATCACCTTAAAAGGAAGGGGCGTAAAAGCGCCAATAAGCACCAAAGGCAATCCCAGCTTTTGAAAAGCGTCTGCGACAGCTTGGAATTTCTCTTCATTCATAACAGCATGTGGTAACTGGTTGACCATCGCCATAACATAATCAGCTGAAAAGGCTCCAAGATACCAGCCAACAGCACCGCCAGCCACAGACCACAGCGCACATAAAATCGCTATCTGCTTCCAGATGGTGGGGCGCGCATGAACACATGCCGCCAATAGGGGGTCTGTTGGGATGGGAATGATAATCGATTCAAAAAACGAAAACACATATAAAAACAGGCGGGCAAATTGGGTGCCAGCGGCACGCATCGCGCGCTCGTAATTTTGTTTAAACCAATTCATTGTGATGAAGACTCCCGCAAGGATGGGGCAAGCATTAGGATGTCATATCCTCTAGCATAGCGGAAAAGTCTTTGCCACTCCCTTGGCCCTCTTCGACAAAGCGGCGATATAATTCAGTTGCCAGCGCGCCCATTTGTGTTGTCATCCCAGCATCATCGCTTGCACTTTGCGCCAATCGCAAATCCTTTAGCATCAAATCAGCGCTAAAGCCTGGCTTATAATCATTATCAGCTGGTGTTTGCGGTCCCACACCTTTGGCAGGGCAATAGCTTGTCATCGACCAGCTTTGACCAGAGGCACCAGAGACAACATCATACATTTTCTGGCGAGACAGCCCCAATTTGTCAGCCAAGGCAAACGCCTCACATGTGCCAATCATGGTGATGCCTAATATCATATTGTTACAAATTTTTGCCGCTTGGCCTGCGCCGCTATCACCGCAATGGACAATTTTTTGCCCCATCACCTCTAGTAACGGCATCGCAAAATCAAGCGCCTCTTTTGTCCCGCCCACCATAAAGGTCAGAGAGCCAGCCGCCGCCGCGGCCACCCCGCCAGAGACAGGCGCATCCAGATAAGGGATATGATGCGCCTTGCAGCTCGCTTCATTCGCGCGCGCTGATGCCACATCAATGGTCGAACAATCAATCACATGCGCACCAGCTATCATAGCAGGCAGGATATCAGACAGCACGTCAGCCACAATATCACCGCGGTTCAGCATCAAGATAACAGCCTCAGCGCCAGCCACAGCCTCACGCGCTGTATCGGCAAGCCTAACAACGTCTGACGAGATAGGCGCCACATCAAACCCCGCCACCTCAAACCCAGCCGCCACAAGCCCCTCAGCCATAGGAAGCCCCATATTCCCAAGCCCGATAAACCCAACCTTCATGATATGCTCCTCAAACTAATGTGAATTTATTCCATCATCAAACTATCACGTAGAAGTAAGATTTACGAAGCCAAAAGGAACTAGCGTTTTTACCATTTGTTAATGCCATCCCGCTAATATCACAAATATCAAGTAAGTGAGGAGATGGTAAT
>WTHW01000167.1 GCA_011526395.1 Alphaproteobacteria bacterium | reverse complement strand
CCAATCGCATTTCCACTGCAATTTGCAAGCGCCCCCTGTCACAGGCACCTCTACGATATGCCCTTTATCAGGATCTTCATAACAAATCGTGCCTTCTTGTGGATTTGTAGAGACCACTTTGGCCTGCAAAACACGGCCTGTATCAGGGCAAATAGGCAAGAAGGGTGAATAGGTCTTGCGACGTTCTTCACCTAAGGTTGGCAAGATAATATTACGCACGGCCTCATAATTTTTCAGAATATCAAGCAAGGCTTCATCCATGCGCCCGCTTTTATATTCAACGGTCGCACTCATAAATTCATAATCAAAACCAAAGCTGTCCAAGAAGGCACATAAGCGCGCATTATTATGCTCGCCAAAGCTTGGATGTTCATCAAAGGGATCAGGCACTTTTGTCAAAGGCTGGTCAATATAAGCAGATAACATGTCGCGATTAGGGACATTATCAGGTACTTTACGAAACCCATCCATATCATCTGAAAAACAGATCAATCTTGTTTGACGCCCCGTGAGCACCTCAAAGGCCATGCGCACCATAGAGGTGCGAACCACCTCACCAAAGGTGCCAATATGTGGCAAACCAGAAGGCCCATACCCTGTTTCAAAGACCACGGGGCGGGTATCATCATCACCTGATTTTTCAAGACGTTTTATCACCGCGCGTGCTTCTGCAAATGGCCATGCTTTGGCATCTTGAGCAAGTTCATGAAACTGGGCGTGTAGTGATGAGGTATCTGACATAAATCAAGTCGCTCTTATCTATTTATGAGGATTGGGTGACTGCAAACTATGCCAAAGCCATAGTTGAAGGCAAGTTTTTTCAGCCTGTGCCTTATGTTTGAACGTAAAAAAACCGTCCCTCTTACTAGCTTTGACGCGTGGGGCTGTTTATAACAAATGGGTGAAACCTGCCCTCTCATCTCTTTGGACAATATGGCACATACTGACCTTTATTCTTTGGCTGTTTTATATCCTCTGATTGATAAAGCCGTCCATATTACAGCTGATGGCCATATTGAAACCATACCTAAACAACCAGCGGCGGCGCTCGCAAGTAAACAAGCCATGATGGTCTGTCATGCCAAATGGACTCAAAGCCGCTTGGGTTTTGAGTCGCGCATGCGTTTGATGTCATGGAATTATTTGCCTTTGCACGCCCGGCGCGCTTTTGTCTGCCCTCTCCCAAAGGGCTTGCCAATGCGCTTGGCCTAACGCGCCCTGTGACAGCAGAAGATGAGGCTGTTACCATTGGCAAAGCAGCGCAAATCCTGCTTGATGATATCACCTCAACGCGTGATGAGGTCAGACAAACATTGATTGGCCTTGCCGAAATGATGGGGCGCGGGGGCTGGTCTTGGTCTGAGATTATCCTCAGCCAGCTTGGTCATATTCCCAAATCAAATGCCCCCCCTGATCCTCGGGCAGGAAGCATCTTTAAATATCTAGCAGATGTGGATGATATGCCAGGACGAGGCACCCCTGGCATTCTGCCTGTGATGCCAGAGGCAGCTCGCCAAAAACTAGCTGACATCCTAGGTGAGCAAGCAGAAAAGAGGCAAAGTCAATCTGATTACGCCGCGGCTATCTCACAAGTATTTGCGAGCCCTGATGATGATTTAAAACCCGCTCTTGTCTTGGCTGAAGCAGGGACAGGCACAGGCAAGACACTTGGCTATCTAGCGCCTGCCAGCCTATGGGCTGATCAGAATAAAGGCGCGGTATGGGTCTCAACTTATACAAGGTCCTTACAACAACAAATTGCTGAAGAACTCACCAGACTCTATCCGCGCGCGCATGCTGAAAAAGTGGTTATCCGCAAAGGGCGAGAGAATTATATCTGTCTGCTGAATTTTGAAGAGGCGCTCTCTGCGATGGCAGGACAACCTCAAATTGCGCCCTCTCTTGGGTTGATGGCACGATGGATGATGGCCAGCACAGATGGCGATTTGACAGGCACCCATTTTCCGGCCTGGCTTGTTGATCTGATGGGGCCGAGAGCGACTACCAATTTATCAGATAGACGTGGTGAATGTATTCATTCTGCTTGTGCACATTATCATAAATGTTTTGTTGAAAAATCTATAAGAGGCACACGCCATGCTGATATCGTGATCGCCAATCATGCACTTGTCATGATCCATGCAGTTCTTGGCAATCAACATCAGGTATCACAAGGCGCTTTTGTTGATGCCAATGCGCCAAAACGTCTGATCTTTGATGAAGGACATCATGTCTTTGATGCAGCTGATTCAGCATTTTCCGCTGTCTTATCTGCGATGGAAGCTGCTGAGTTACGGCGATGGGTAAGAGGCGCTGAAGATGGACGCAAAGGCAGAGCAAGAGGATTGCGCAAACGCCTTGAAGAGTTAATCGCTGATCAAGAAGATGGTCTCGAAGCGCTTGAAGAGGCCACAAAAGCAGCAAGATGCTTGCCAGCAGAAGGGTGGCGCAAACGTCTATCTGAGGCCGCCCCAATGGGCGTTGGCGAAGCATTTTTCTTTCAATTACGCCGTGATATTTATCAACGCGCCTCTGATAGAGCCAGCTTATTTAATATCGAGGTCACCCTCTACCCTTGCTCTGAGGCCTTGATCACCTCAGCCACAGCGTTTGCAGACGCGCTTGAAGCCATGACAAAGCCACTGAACCATTTATCAAAGCGCCTTATCTCTATCCTTGATGAGCAAGGTGATGAGCTTGACCAAGCAATGCGGGCACGCCTTGAGGGCGCTGCCAGAGGGCTTGAAAGACGTGCCAATGGGCCCATCGCATCTTGGATTGTCTATTTGCGTGATTTGTCTGGCATGGGGCGTGATTTATTTATTGATTGGGCGCAATTAGATAGACGTGAAGGGGCTGACATAGATGTAGGATTGCATCGTCATTTTCTTGATCCAACACAGCCCTTTGCAGAGCAGGTTTTGCAAACAGCTGATGGTGTTGCCATTACCTCAGCCACGCTTGCAGATACAACCTTTGCTGAAAAAGAACAGCCGCAAGATGAAAAAGCACCTTCTCTCATCACAGATTGGCAAAGTGCCAAACGTCTGACAGGGGCAAGCCATCTCTCTCATCCTGCTTTGATATCCCAACATCCCTCACCATTTGACTATGCTGCCCATACCAAAGTCTTTGTGATTAATGATGTGCCACGTGATCGCCCAACTGCGACTGCAGGCGCTATGAATGCATTATTTCAAGCTGCAGGCGGTGGTGGCCTTGGGCTTTTTACGGCCATTCAAAGACTGCGTGCGACACATAAAGCTTTGCTTCCTCTTCTGGCTGAGAAAGACATCACCTTATTCAGCCAACATGTTGATAGCATGAATCTATCCACCTTAATTCAACTCTTTCGCGAAGATACAGATGCGTGTCTGCTCGGTACAGATGCAGTCAGAGATGGGGTAGATGTCCCAGGGGAGGCTTTGCGCATCATGGTCTATGATCGTGTGCCATGGCCTCGCCCGGATATGCTCTATAAAGCGCGCGCTGAACATCATGGCCGAGAAGCCTGGACTGATAGGCTGACAAGATTGAAATTACGCCAAGCTTTTGGGCGCTTAATTCGCAGAGATCAAGACAGAGGTATATTCGCAATCCTTGATAGCCGCCTGCCAACAAGATTGACCAATGCGTTTCCAGAAGGCGTGGTGGTAGACCGGATCTCTTTGGCAGAGGCTGTGGCGCAAACCACATCTTTCTTCAATCAAGAGATATAAAAAAAGCGCCAGCTTGGTGGCTGACGCTTTTTCATTTGTTCATAGATGGGAAGGGGCTTAGAAGCCCATGCCACCCATACCGCCCATGCCACCCATATCAGGGCCTGCTGGGGCTGCTGGCTTTGGCTCATCTTTTTCAGCAACCATAGCTTCTGTTGTGATCAATAGACCAGCGACAGATGCAGCATTTTGGATAGATGAACGCACAACCTTAGTTGGGTCAATCACACCTGCTTTGATAAGGTCTGTGAACTCACCTGACTGCGCGTTAAAGCCAACAGTGGCTTCTGTGCCTTCCATCAATTTGCCAACAATCACAGCGCCATCTGCGCCTGCATTATTTGCGATTTGACGTGCTGGTGCCTGCAATGCACGGCGAACAATATTGACACCCACTTCTTGGTCATTATTGCCAGGCTTCACAGTCTCAAGAGACGCAATGGCTTTAACAAGTGCAACACCGCCACCAGGGACGATACCTTCTTGCACAGCTGCACGTGTGGCATGCATCGCATCATCAACACGGTCTTTGCGTTCTTTCACTTCAACTTCAGTTGCACCACCGACACGGATAACAGCCACACCGCCTGCTAATTTTGCAAGACGCTCTTGTAGCTTTTCACGATCATAATCTGAAGATGTTTCTTCAGCTTGTGCACGGATTTGGTTACAACGTGCGTCAATATCGCCCTTATCACCTGAACCATCAACAATTGTTGTTTCTTCTTTGGTGATTTCAACACGCTTTGCTGAACCAAGCATATCCAAAGTCACAGCATCTAGCTTGATGCCTACTTCTTCTGAGATCACTGTGCCATTTGTCAAGATCGCGATATCTTCCATCATGGCTTTACGACGGTCACCAAAACCTGGTGCCTTCACAGCAGCGACTTTAAGGCCTGCACGTAGACGGTTGACCACCAAAGTTGCCAATGCTTCGCCTTCGATATCTTCGGCAATAATCAACAATGGACGACCTGACTGCACAACCTTTTCAAGGATAGGCAACATGTCTTGTAGATTAGACAATTTCTTTTCATGAAGAAGAATATAAGGCTCTTCCAATGTGGCTTTCATTTTTTCGCTGTCTGTCACGAAATAAGGTGACAAGTAACCGCGGTCAAATTGCATACCTTCAACTACATCAAGCTCTGTTTCGAGGCTTTTTGCTTCTTCAACAGTGATAACACCTTCATTGCCAACACGTTCCATCGCTTCAGCGATCATCTTGCCGATTTCGCCTTCGCCATTTGCTGAGATTGTGCCAACTTGTGCCACTTCATCAGATGTTGTGATTTTCTTTGATTGTGTTTCCAATGAGCCGACAACTGCTTCAACAGCCATATCGATGCCGCGCTTCAAATCCATTGGGTTCATGCCAGCTGCAACAGCTTTTGAACCTTCTTGGGCAATCGCTTGTGCAAGAACAGTCGCTGATGTTGTACCATCACCTGCTGTATCATTTGCCTTTGAAGCCACTTCGCGCACCATTTGTGCACCCATATTTTGAAACTTATCTTTCAACTCGATATCTTTAGCGACTGTGACACCATCTTTGGTGATGCGCGGCGCGCCAAATGATTTTTCAAGCACAACATTACGGCCTTTTGGACCAAGTGTGACTTTTACTGCATTGGCAAGAATATCGACGCCTTCAAGCATTCTTGAACGCGCGTCTGAGCCAAATTTTACGTCTTTAGGAGCCATTTTTAACTTCCCTTTATATTAGATGAAATCGTTTTGATTTTGCTTAAGAAAACAAGCTTTAGACTTAATCAATGATGCCCATAATATCTGATTCTTTCATAATCAGATAATCAGCGCCATCTAGCTTTACTTCTGTGCCTGACCATTTGCCAAACAACACAGTGTCACCTTCTTTAACATCAAGAGCGTGGACCTTGCCTTGCTCATCGCGAGTGCCAGAGCCAACAGCAATCACAGTGCCCTGCATTGGCTTTTCCTTAGCTGTATCAGGGATGATGATACCGCCAGCAGTTTTTTCTTCCGATTCTGTACGCTGTACAACAACGCGGTCGTGAAGCGGTCTAAATTTCATGCTTCAATCTCCATTCAAGC
>WTHW01000049.1:2973-5814 GCA_011526395.1 Alphaproteobacteria bacterium | reverse complement strand
GCTCATAACCTGAAGGTCGCAGGTTCAAATCCTGCCCCCGCAACCAAATCAGCCGCCCTCACCGGGCGGCTTTTTTTATGTCACTATCTTTTTGATTATCCGTGCGCCAAATTCATGTGTTGGGCCTTCCCAATGAAGGCTCAGCCTGCCGCCATCATAGGCAGGTGATAGGCGGCCTTGTTGGAGACGCTCTAGCATGCCGATATCCTCATGATTGAGGTCTTCCCACATTTTGAATAATGCCTCTCTAGGCTCTTTATATTCATCTGATGTGGCTGCCTCATCAATCAAGAAGACATGTATTTCTTCTCTGGTTTTGTCAGGCGCAACGGGATAACTCACAAGCACTGTAAATTGGTCTGGATAGACCTCTGCCGCAAAATGAGGGAAGCATAAAAACCATAAACCCCGTTTGGCATCCCCATGCGGAAGGTTTGGGTAATGAGGCAAGTCTTCGCCGCGTCCTTCAGAGACTTCAGGGAAGATATAATCATTATAAAAGACATGTTTATCCCATTCACCTGACCACCGGATATTCATGGGTGCAAATTTCAGCAATTTGGGATGAACAGCGAAGACGTGATAGCCTTCCATATAATTCTCATAAATAAGCTTCCAATTGGCATTTACTTCAAAGCTGAGCTTGCCAGCCCATTTGATGGCGCCGAAATCATAATTTTTGCATCGCGTCACCATAGGGGCGAGCCAGTCTTCTAACGCCTCAGCCTTTCCTGAAATATTCACAAAGATACAGCCATTCCAACAGGCAACTCTGACAGCTACCAAGTCTAAAGTCTCGCCGCCGCCATCAGAGAACTTATCGATTTTATCAGGTCCATGAAAATGAGGTCTGGCGCGTAATTTGCCATCAAGTGCATAGGTCCATGCATGATAGGGGCAGGTGATATTGGCTCTATGACAATCTTCAGTGATAAGGCGCGCACCACGGTGACGGCATACATTATGAAAGGCTTGCACTGATGCGTCTTGGTCACGCACCAACATAATCGGTGCGCCGCCAATCTCTATGGGCTTAATATCACCTTTATTAGGAATTTCAGCCTCAGCGCCGGCAAAGACCCATGACTCTTGAAAGCAATGTGTCTGCTCTAATCTCAGCCATTCATCTGACCAATAAGCAGCATTTGGCAGGCCGCTTGCCTCTTCAATAGGCGCAAAGGCATTCTGATACCCATCTTCGCCAATAATCTCTTTGACTCGCGCTAAAACAGCTTCTTTTGAGGACACATTTTTCATTCTTCACACAACTCTTTCCCCAAGGCTAAGGCTCTGAAGCGTGAAGATATGATGCGCCCCTGTCAAGAGGCTAGCACCTTATCAATAGGGCTGTTTAATTTGACGCAGAGCAATCTCAGATTTGACCTGACCAATCATGGGTTTTGGCAATAAGATATGATGGATAAAGTCAGAGAAGCTCGCAAGGTCGCGGCATTGCATGATTAACACATAATCAGCATCACCAGAGACAGAAAAAGCCTCTGTGATTTCGTCATGATGACTAACAAGCGAGATGAAATCAGTCTCATTTTGTTGGCTATGGGAATTCAGATTAACGCGCACAACCGCACGTAACGTCAGACCTAACGCTTCATGATTCAGCCTTGCATGATAGCCTGCGATGATACCTTCCTTTTCAAGCCGCATACGCCTGCGCGAACATTGCGAGGCAGATAGATGAACAAGCGCGCTTAATTCAGCATTGGTCAGCGCCCCATTTTTGGATAGCGCGCGCAATATCTCATTATCAAAGGCATCAATCATGAAATTCATATTTAAGCTCTTTTATGCAATTATCTTGCAATTCACTAATTATCATACATGAATATGCGCAAAAAACCCACATAAATGCGTCTATCATTATCACTCTAATCAGATGAAAGGGTGATATATGCTAGATACCTCCTATTACATGCACCAATCTTTGGCTCAGGCTGTGTGGGATCATGATATTGATGTGATTTTCGGCCTTATGGGAGATGCCAATCTGTTTTTCGGCAATCATTTTGTGAATGGGTGCGGGGGCAAATTGGTGCCTGCGGCTCATGAAGGTGGCACGGTTCTAATGGCGCAAGCCTATAGCAAGGTCACTGGCAAGGTTGGTGTTGCGACCGTCACCCAAGGACCTGGCCTTACAAATTGTTTTACAGCCTTGCGTGAGGCTGTGGTAGCACGCTTGCCTATGATTTTGATATGTGGTGATACGCCTCTTACCTCCCCCTATCATCCGCAAAATATTGATCAGCGCGAAGTGGTGAAAGCCACTGGCGCAGGCTTTGAGCAGATAAAATCCCCTGATACAGCCTCTCGCGATGTCGCAAAAGCCTTTTACCGCGCGCGTAAAGAAAGGCGTCCCATAGTCGTGAATGCGCCCTCTGATTTTATGTGGTTCGAGGTTGAGCATAAACAGATTATCTATCCCTTTGATGATGCGCCTGCCTTGATAACAGAAGGCCACGCACATGAAGAGGCGATTGGCATGATTGCCTCTGCCAGACGCCCCCTTATCCTAGCTGGCGCAGGCGCTGTCACGGCAAAGGATAATATCATCGCGCTTGCAAACCGCATCGAGGCGCCTCTTGCCAGGACGCTAAAAGGGACAGGCCTATTTAAAGGGCATCCAGCCAATATCGGATATTTCGGCACACTTAGCACAGTTGAGGCTTATGATGTTATCGGCGCGGCAGATTGTATCATCGCCTTTGGTGCCTTGCTTCATGTTTTTACAACTGATCAAGGCAAATTATGCGAGGGCAAACGTGTCATTCAAATCAATGATTTTCAATCTGATGTGGGCTCTTTCTTTCAGCCTGATATCGCGCT
>WTHW01000049.1:0-2873 GCA_011526395.1 Alphaproteobacteria bacterium | reverse complement strand
TCGGCGTGCCAGACCCTCATAGCTTTCATATGACAGATAATTTTGCAGCGATTGGGCAGGGTATGCAACAGGCGATTGGCGCCGCACATGGGGCATCAGGGCGCCCCACCATCTTATTTACAGGAGATGGCGGCTTTATGATGGGCGGGGTGAATGAATTTAATACCGCTGTGCGCACAAATTGTGATTTGATTGTGATTGTCTGTAATGATGCTGCTTATGGCGCTGAACATATTCAGATGATTGATAGGAATATGGATCCCTCTATTACAGAATTTGAGTGGCCATCATTTGCCGCCGTGGCAAAGGCGCTTGGTGGGGAAGGCATAGAAGTCACTTCGCCAGAGGCGTTGGAGATAGCGATAGAGGCGATGCAAAACAGAAAAACGCCACTCCTGATTGAGCTAAAGCTAGACCCTCACAATGTGCCTCGTATGCGCCTGTAATCTGTTATCCGTCTCATCAGCTGATAAAAAAACAGGCAGTCTTTCAAAAACTGCCTGTTTTAAATGATATAAAGGCTTAGTGCCTAAAAGGGGTTATTTTCAGATTTGCCCCTTGTGTCAAAAAACTCTTTGGTAATTTTAAAGACCACAGGGCTTAAGACAACGAGCGCGATTAAGTTTGGTATCGCCATCAACGCGTTTAGCGTATCAGCCAACAGCCATACAAAATCAAGTGTCAGTACACAGCCGACAAGGGCGGCGACTGACCAGACAATTCTAAAGGGTGTGATGATCTTCACCCCGCATAGATATTGAAGCGAGCGTTCACAATAATAGCTCCACCCCAAAATCGTGGTAAAGGCAAAGACTGATAGCGCAATCGCAATGATACCGCCGCCAAGACCAGGCATGGCTTTATCAAAGGCAAGGCTTGTTAATGCCGCGCCTGTCTCACCACTTGTCCATGCGCCTGTTGCGATAATGGCAAAGGCAGTGAATGAACAAACAATGATGGTATCGATAAAGGTGCCAAGCATTGCCACAAGGCCTTGTGATACAGGGCCTTTTGTTTTGGCCGCCGCATGGGCGATTGGCGCAGAGCCAAGTCCCGCCTCGTTCGAGAAAACACCACGTGCCACACCAAAGCGGATAGCCGCCCACACAGCCGCGCCCGCAAAGCCACCTGTCGCGGCCGTTGGTGTAAAGGCATGTGTAAAGATAAGGCCAATCGCATTTGGCAAGGCCTCAATATGCATGATGATCACAACCAAACTGCCGATGATATATAAGGTTGCCATCAAAGGGACAAGGCGCCCTGCCACAGTTGAAATGCTTTTCAAGCCGCCAACAAGCACCAATCCCACTAATGACATAATCACAACACCTGTTGCGATAGGGGGAATGTTAAAGTTTGTCTGCAAGGCATCAGCGACAGAATTTGACTGCACCGTATTGCCAATCCCAAAGCCAGCGATTGCGGCAAAGATAGCAAAGACAGTGGCAAGCCACTTCCAATTATCGCCCATACCATTTTTGATATAATACATAGGGCCGCCGACGAAATTGCCATTTTCATCCTGCTCGCGGAACCGTACCGCGCACACAGCCTCAGCATATTTCGTTGCCATACCGACAAGAGCTGTCATCCACATCCAAAAGACAGCACCAGGCCCCCCTAGAAAGATGGCCGTCGCCACGCCAGCGATATTCCCCGTACCAATGGTCGCAGATAGGGACGTCATCAACGCATTAAAAGGCGTGATATCCCCTTTTTCATTTGTGTTTGGAATGCGCCCTGCCTTTAGCAAGCCAAAGGCAAAAGGAATGCGCGCAATGGTCATAAATTTCAGGCCAATTGAAATAAACAGGCCTGTTCCCAAAATCAGCACCAGCATAGGAACGCCCCATGCCAGACTGTTTATTTGTCCAATAAAGGATGAAAGTTGTTCCATTTTTATCTTCTCCTCAAGAAGGTGAAGGGCAGAGCAGAGTGTCACACTCACCATAACCAAACAGAACAAAACATATGCGGCCACTCTGACGAAGTTAGCCCCCATGAAAGCGACCATAGCACCCCTGATTCACGAACACAATTAAAACAAGAAAAAAATGAAAATCATAAACTATAGCAAGATTTTAGGGGCTTACTTTGGCAAGTTACAGGTCAATGTTACTTTGGGGCTTGTTCAGTTTGGCTCTGACTTTGCTCTATACCTTTTTTGACACGCGCTGGCAGAACAAATAAAATTTCAGCTAATGCAACAGCAAATTCAAGTGACTGTTCAGCATCTTGTTGTGTAGCTAATGGGGTGCCTATTTTTCTGTGCCTTGAGCCGTTGGCTTCGATGCGTATATGATGTGCCCAATCTGCCATATTCTCAGTGATTAGACCCTGATCTTTAGCCCTGTTTATTGCGGCATTCAAGCTTGTCTCTTCGATGTCTTTTTCTTGCAGCATGAGGTCAACAGATGTTGCAGATGCGATAACGCTTGAATTAGGATTATCTATGCCGTTGCGTGCTTCATTTAGATGACGCCTGATGTCTTCTGGAATAGTTGGCGAAAATTCATCTGCCAACCCAGGCCAATAATTTACTACTTTTTGAGAGTTAGCTTGAGGGAATGAGCTATCTGGCCCATATATTATCTTGATTTTGGCCATTACAAGTTGCTCACAACTCTTGCACTGATATGCAACATAGAACTGTTCTGAAATGGAAATTTCTCCTTGATGGCACCACTTTTTCAGCATGTGCGGTTTAGCAACTTTGCAATGTGGGCATCTTTCAGGTCTGAATTTTATGATACTGGTTTCTTCAATTCCAAATTTAATCAAATGTCACTCCTGTCATTTCACAGGGAGGCATCCTGAATATAGTCATAACCTCCCTCTCAATTGAGACTTAAAGATCATGACATCATAGACAT
>WTHW01000223.1 GCA_011526395.1 Alphaproteobacteria bacterium | reverse complement strand
AATGAAACCTAATAAAGAAAAATTCCATAAAACCTATGGGTTAGCCCTTTAAGTTGATCGGCCAGGGCGAGACATTTTGATCGTGATATCCACAGTCGGCTCATTTGGTGGAGCGATAATAGTTTCTTCAATGACATTGATCTCACCAATACGCCGAATAAATTTGTTGCGGAATTGCAGCCATAACAAGAAGTTGGTTTTGGCCTTAAAGGAAACGGTGATGTTTTCAACTTTAGGCAAGTCATTGGTTTCAGATGCAATTGTTTGTTCGGAAATTTCAATCCGTGGGTCTTCATCAAGTTCATTAATAAAGGCACTGAAATCATTGCGAATTTCTGTTGTTGTTGCGAAGGCCTCAAGGGCTTCATTCACACGTTTATTATTGGCTTGCCGTTGGTTTAAAAGCCCAGACAATTTAGGCGTATCGCGTTCGATTTGATTGCGAAATGCTGCGGCTTGTTTGCCCGCATCTTGGTTGATTTTTGTTTGTGGGATTAGAACACTGACATTGGCAAAAATTGTGCCGCCATTAAATCCAATTAATAGGAAAAAAACAAAAATAACCGCCAGAATGTGACTGCCATTATAATCTCGTAAAAACCGCCTACGGGAAAACCGCAATTGCTGCAATTTTTTCTTATATGAAACCGTTGTGCGTTCACCATCAACTTTAGTACTGGAATTGATGCGCCGTTTTGATGAACTGTCACTGGTACCCGAAGTCATGCCTGTCGAAATAGCGTTACCCGAAGCCGCCCCGCGGTTGATATTGACCAGTGAAAACGGATTAGCCAAAGCCTCAGGCGAGGCGTGTTCAGGTTTGGTTTCCCCTTGCAGACTGGGGGATTTGCCCTGACTCTCTTGAGAGCGATCCCCATCAACCTGATCCATGACAACCGTTTGACCATTAACAGAGGGATCATCACTTGGGGCGGTAATCCCTTTTCGCGGAGTTTGGGTTAACTTTTCCCTGAGATTTTCCACCAAGGCTTTGGCATCAGTGGAGGCTGCATCTGTTTGATGGCGATGGGGAAATAATTTTGCGCTCATTGTATTGAGCAAATTGCGCATCCCGTCGCTGATCGGCTTATCAGGCTGAACCGCATCGGAAAGGCTGGCCACTCGCATAATGCCTTGGTCTTTGATCTTTTTGCTCAGGTTGCCCAGAATTTCTTGGGCTTCAGGGCGCAATGTTTCAGCCGAAAGAGAGGCTGATAATTCAGCATTTGATGAGGATGAAACAGGCCTATCCCCGGCCGGGTTTGATGCCTGATTCGGTTGATTTTCATTGGTTTTTTTAGAAAAAAATCGCATCAGTCGGTTATCCCCAAATCGCCGGTGAGGATAAATGGCGTCAACCCATCTTCTGGGTCGGTATCATCAGCAGATTGCACCGAGATGTTTTTCACCAACCCACTTAAATCAAGTTCATTTTGGAAAAAATATAACGCCCGATCACTATTAGCGTAGCCGTTAATTTCAATCTTTGATGATTCAACAACATTGATGGAAGATAATTCAGCGCCTTCAGGCATCAAATCAGGCAGGGTTTCCAAAAGATATGTTTTGCCTGACGGGTTCCGCACGGTTTTCATCAATTGAATATTGCGATTGGCTTCTTTCAAACTATTGGTCGCGCCTTCCAGCCGTTGTTTGATGCTTTCAGCTTCATTGCGGAGGTTTTCAAAATCACGGCTGATCCGCTGACTTTCAAAAAATTGCGGCAGGACAATACCGATTGACCAAACACCCAAGATCAACACAGATGCGGCAAACATCCTGATCAATGTAGACGACAGCACACTTAATTGTCTGTTGCGGCGCAAAGATTTGTGTTGCGGCAACATATTGACCGACATGATGGTGCGTTTTCGGTCATCATACGTACCTAGGTTTTGCAACCCAACCCCAACAGCCCCAGATAAAACCGAGGGATTTTCATAGGTTTCTGCATAAGCCAAAACAGGTTTGGTGAAACTTGTGGTGGCCAATGGATTCCACAAGGTAATGGGCGCCATATCCAGATGTTTATCCAGAATAGGCACGATATTTTTACACCGCGAATATTCCGATATCAGATAGACAAGAGTAAAGGGCTGATAATCTTGTTCTTCTTGCAGATAGAGAAGGGCTTGTTTGATGACATTGGCGACCCGGCCCGCGACTTCATCCCAGAACTCACCATCCAATTCACCTGCTTCTTCGGCTTGTTCCAGCAAGACAAGGTCAAATTCACTAATCTCAAGTTTGATGCTATGCACTTTTTCTTTTTCAAAAGCGATACATTGGCAGGTATCGTTGCTGATTTGAACAATCACTTGGTTCTGGCGTTGTTCATCAAGGGGCAGGGTGGTGTAACGCAAATTCACCAAAGACAGGGCTTCAGGTTCAATAAACACAGGGTTTAAATGCGATGCCAGCACCAGATCCATCCAAGGCTGGATTTGGTTTTCTTCAGCATAACAAAGCAAAACGCGGGTCAAATCGTCATTCTCAGAATTGACCAAGACTTGATATTGAATGAAGGGGTTTTCCAGTTTCCCCAAATCAGGTTCATTTTCGACCCAAAATTCAATTTCACGGGCTTCTTTCGCCAATTCTTTGCTGCTCATATAAGGCAGATTGACGATCCGCATCTGGATGATTTGCCCCGGGATGCAAATCGCGCCATCGACAGCTGTCAAATTGGCTTCAGACTTAGCGGAACGAATGGCATCAGCGATCATATCCTGACTGCGCTGGATATTTTTGAAGTCGACCATGCGGGGCAGGCCAACACTATGCAAGGTGATGACGTCAATTCGATTGCCTGCAAAACGCAGTTCAACCAGTGAAACCGCCCGTGGGTGGATCTTAATGGCCACCACCATATCGGGTTTGCCACCGATAGGCTTGAGTAATTTTGCAAATTGCGCCAGAGTATTTGCCATATCACTGTTGCCTTAGACGCAAAGATACGAAACAATAATTTATATTTTGTATATTTAAAGTATGATCCAGCCATAACCGTGACGAATTGAACAAGATTTGAAGATGCTCAACTCTCTGACGACCATATTTTTGGGCCCTTATGACATGATCAGCCAACAGATTTCGATCTTTTTTGATTGGCTGGTTCTGAAAGGTGTCCGAGAAGATACGTTGATCATTATTCTGGTTGCAGGCGGCATTTCTTTGTTGTTGCTGGTTTTGGGTTTGCTCTTGGCATTGTTTAAATTTCTGCGCAAAAACGCTAAAAAGTCCAAAAAGCCAGCCAAATCGACCGAGTCTAAAAAGACGAAAAACACTCAGATGTCTGAGGCGACTTCTGTTAAAGGCCCTGATCCGCGCTTTGCCATTTTCAAAAAGCGGAAGAATAAAAAGGCCAAACAAGTTTCTGCTGAAGCCCCTGTTCTTGACCAAAATGTTGCTGTTTTGACTGAGATTGAACGTGATATGCTGGCGCTTAAAGAATTGTTTGATGCCGGCCATATTGATGCCAAGGTTTATGTCGAAGAAACCCGCAAACTTTATGACAAGGCGCAGCAACTGATTTAGAACAACAAACTTTGTTTTGTTCTGATGGCGTTGCATCACTCACCCTCATTCAATTGAACAGGGCGTGTGCCCAAGGTGCGTGATAAGGCTGAATTCGGGGATTGCTTGCCAATTTCAGGTTCGATGACCGTTGGCGCCATCAGAATGATCATTTCTTCGACTTTATTGCCAACACTATCTTCACCGCCCAAGAGGAAGGCTGTAGGCAAACCTGTGGTTGTGGTGCCGGGCAAGCCGGTGGCTTCGGCTGAATCAGATTGCTTGAACAGCCCTGCTAGGACAATCACATCTCCTGGGGCGGCGACGAAATTGGTTTTGATCTCATCTTCGATTTTGCCTGTATTGGCGTCAACATTGGCCAAGGTGGTCTCGAAAGATTGATCTTTTAACGTAAACTCAAGGCTGACGTTATTATTATTGGGGTTGATCGCGACATTTCCAACATCCAAACGGAACGACACTTCTTCTGTTTCTGTGGTGCTTGAAGGCACACTGACACTGTTATTGTTGCTATCCAAAACGGTTTGCTGGGTGATTCTCGTCACAGGTTTGGTGTTTTTGCGGGTCACATAAGCCGAACTGCCTTCTTCCACCAAAATGGTCGGGCTTGAAATGGTGCGCCCCAAATCATTAGTTTCAATAAAATCAACCAAGGCTTGGATTTGCAAATTTGGTGAGATTAAGCCAGAGACGAAACCGCCTGGGTTGGTGGACGTAACATTATTGCTCAAGGCGGTCAAATCACGGCGCAGGAAAAAGCCATCAGTGTCTTCAAGGTTACCTGCCAATGCATCCGTCTGGAAGGACAGATCAAGTTTACGGCTGAAATCTTTCACCACATTAATCATGAAGACTTCAACCAAAACCTGACGTTGCGGGCGGTCAAATTCTTCAACAAGACGGACGAATAATTCAATATCGCTGATTAAGCCTGTAACGACAAAGCCTGAATTATCGGAGGCGGCTACAAAATTGGGGGATTCAGCGGCAGGGTCTTCACCGCAACCTGCTGGTCTTTTGTCTTCATCATCAGTGGTGGTTGCGACAGGTTTAGGCGCATCCGGAATCAGATCGCCAGCGCTGACATCAACATTGGCAAGGCTGCTTTCGGATGTGCCTTCAGCGCCTTCATCTTGCCCCTCATTTTGTGCGGCGTCCTCTTGTGGTTCTTCTGTTTCAGCGGCGGTATCGTCGCCTGCAGGTTGGTCACTTTCAGTTTCTTCGCTTTCTTCATCTTCAGACACGGAAAACGAATTGGCATTGGCGGAAAAATAGCCGTCCAAGATGTTCTGAATGCGGGTCACGGCATTTTCACCGCCATAAACAGCAATTTTTTCAGTATAGACTTCGCGGCCTTCATAAACACATGGGTCTGCTACCGCTAGATTGGCAAAACCTGGAACAGACCGAATAGAGCCGCGTTTTTTCAATTTCTTTTTGGGTTGTTTTTTCTGGGCAACCACCACAGGCTCAACCAAGCGGTCCGCCAAGGCGCGATCAGTTTCAGCATCATATTTTTCAAGCGTTTCAGCAAGATTAAGACGGGTTAAGGTCAATTCGTTTAATGTTGTTGAGATGACTTCACTGCCGGGGCTTCGATCCAAGAGATCAATTTCATTGATAAAGGCCTCGGCATCACCTGAAAGCAGGGATTGCACAAGGCTGATCATACTGACCAGGCGTTCTTTATCACGTTGAAGGGCTTCAAGCGCCCGCTTTTCGGATAACGGCTTTGAGAACAAATCATCATTTTGCGGGATTGACGTGATCAGACGATCCACATCACTGGTGGAATAACTGGCGGCCTGTTCCGTTTCATAATCATAAATAATAGCACGGGCCACAGCGATCAACTCATTCAGCAAATCGCGTTGTTGCTTTAATTTTGCGGTCTCGCGGGTTTCATAAAGATTGGTGTTATAGCCTTCAACCGCTTGCCGCACCCGCGCCAGACGGGTTTGAAATTCAGTGTCAGTATAGAATTGAGCAACTTCTAAGTCTTGGTCATAAAGAATGGAGATTTCGTATTGATTGAGCAAAGCATCAATGATCGACAAAACGCCGGCTTCGACATTGAGCGTGACACGCTGTTCACTATCTTCGACTTCATTCGACATTAAGACCTGAAGATTGGCTGTCGCGCTGACAAATCTAATAGCATCAGCAAGGCTAAGGTTGTTAAAACTGATTTGCACCACTGGGTTTTCGACATATCCGCGTAAAGCCCCGATTTTACTGGACACCGCGCCATCATTGGCGCTTCCCATCAAAGCCAATT
>WTHW01000003.1 GCA_011526395.1 Alphaproteobacteria bacterium | reverse complement strand
ATCTAACATAGTACATTAACAATCATGCATTAGAATACAATTCTCCTTCATTTACCTACTTTATCAGCTAAATTCTTTATCATCTATCTTATGCAAAATTGGCTTTGTGAGGCTTGAGAGTGAGACGTTTGGTTTGCCATTTGCATCAAAATTATCGTCTGATAGGTAGGAGCAAAAACACCTATTCAATGCTTCCCACTCCTGATCTATAGCCGCAAACCAAGCTGTATTTCTATTTCGACCTTTACTAATGGACATCTGCCTAAACACGCCCTCATATGAGAACCCTAGTCTTTGCGCAGCATATCTACTTCGCTGATTTAACGCATTACATTTCCATTCATAGCGCCGATACCCATTTTCAAACGCCCATTTCATCATAAGATACATTGCCTCTGTACCTTCGCGGGTCTGTTGAAGCAGAGGCGAATAATTAATGTGACCGACTTCGATTGAGCCGTCATTCTGATTTATTCTAAGAAAGCTTGCTAGACCTACTACTTTTGCATCTGATAGTCGCACAATCGCCAGAAAAGTTGGATCCTCGCCCAAAGCTTCTTGAGCTAACCAAGCTTGATAGCTTTCCAAACTGTCATAAGGCCCATAGGGAAGATATTTCCAGATTAAGCCTTCTTCATCTAATGAATTTGACTGAAACAAATTCACGGAATGTTTTTCAACATTTAACGGCTCTAGTCTTACCGTATCGCCATCTAGGGTGATGCCTTTCGGGTGAGGCGGCGGTGTGAAATTATCAACGACAAAATCTTTTTGCATGGCGTCTGAATTATTCCCACTCAATCGTGCCAGGTGGTTTTGAGGTGATATCATAAGTGATGCGATTGACGCCTTTGACTTCATTGACGATGCGTGTTGCAACACGGGTTAGGAAGCTTGCTTCAAACGGATAGACGTCAGCTGTCATGCCATCTGTTGATGTGACCGCGCGAAGGGCGCAGACATATTCATAGGAGCGTGCATCACCCATGACGCCAACGGTCTTAACGGGCAGCAAAACTGCAAAAGCTTGCCAGATTTCATCATATAAACCATGTTTTCTGATTTCATCCAAATAGACAGCATCTGCTTCTCGCAGGATATCAAGCTTTTCCTTTGTAATTTCACCGGGTACACGTATCGCAAGGCCTGGCCCTGGAAATGGGTGACGCCCGACAAGCGTTTCAGGCAGGCCACATTCCCTGCCAAGCTCTCTTACCTCATCTTTGAATAACATACGAAGTGGCTCGACCAATTCCAACGCCATATCATCAGGCAGGCCGCCAACATTGTGATGTGATTTGATTGTCACATGATTACCACCAGCGGCAGAGATAGATTCGATCACATCAGGATATAATGTGCCTTGCGCCAAGAAAGTCGCATTTTCGATTTTAGCAGATTCAGCATCAAAAACTTCGATAAAGGCGCCGCCTATGATTTTACGTTTTTGTTCTGGGTCACTTACCCCCTCAAGGCGAGATAAAAACATCTCAGACGCATCAGCATGAATAAGCGGAATATTGTAGTGACGACCGAATAAGTTTACCACTTCATCTGCTTCACCTTTGCGCAACAGGCCATGATCTACAAAAACGCATGTGAGGCGCTCGCCAATTGCTTCATGAATTAGAATAGCCGCAACAGAGCTATCAACGCCGCCAGACAAGCCACAAATAACACGCCCTTCTGGGCCGACTTGTTCACGAATTGCCGCAACGGCTTGCTCACGATAAGCTGCCATCGACCATGTGGCATCAAGCTGACAAATATTTCGTGCAAAATTACGAAGCAAATCCACGCCGCCATCTGTGTGGACCACTTCTGGATGGAATTGCACACCATAATAGCGCCTGTCCTCGTTTGCGATAACAGCAAAAGGCGCGCCGGGTGATGAGGCAATGACTGAAAATCCATCAGGTAGGTCTGATACATGGTCGCCGTGACTCATCCATACAGATTTTACACTATCTTTTTGCCACTCATCGCCAAATAACGGGCTAGATGAGGTGATTGTGACATCTGCACGGCCAAATTCACGGCTGTTTCCTGCTTCAACAGTGCCGCCTAATTGTGCGACCATTGTTTGCTGACCATAGCAAATACCAAGCACTGGCACATTTGACGAAAAGACAGCATCATCAGCTCGCGGCGTATTGGCTGCAGTCACAGAATTTGGGCCACCTGACAAAATGATACCAGCTGGCTTTTGCGCGACTGCTGCGGCCTGATCTGCTGTTGAAGGCAGAATTTCAGTATAGACACCAATTTCACGAAGGCGCCTTGCGATGAGCTGTGTAACCTGAGAGCCAAAATCAATGATTAAAATGGTTTGTTGCATTATCTTCTTATTTTCCCACTAAATTTAGCCAGCAATCGTTTGAACTCAATCTACATGCCAGGACGATAATTTGGCGCCTCTTTCGTGATTGTTACATCATGCACATGGCTTTCACGCAAGCCTGCGCCTGTAATTTTCAGGAATTGGGCTTTTGCTTGCATGTCTTGGATTGTAGCAGAGCCGGTATATCCCATAGCAGCCTTTAGGCCACCAGCTAGCTGATGAAGCACGTTACTCACGGGGCCTTTATACGGCACTTGCCCTTCGATACCCTCTGGCACCATCTTTAGCGGTGTCGATACCTCATCTTGGAAATAGCGGTCAGCAGACCCTCTTGCCATTGCGCCAAGTGATCCCATGCCGCGATATGCCTTGTAAGAGCGACCCTGATAGAGATAAACCTCGCCGGGCGTCTCGTCTGTGCCAGCCAATAGAGAGCCAATCATCGCAGTGCCTGCGCCTGCCGCAATAGCTTTCGCCAAATCACCTGAATATTTGATGCCACCATCAGCGATAACTGGAACGCCTGCCTCTTTACCAGCGGCTGCAGCATCCATAATCGCTGTTAGTTGTGGGACGCCGACACCAGCAACCATTCTTGTGGTGCATATTGAACCCGGACCAATGCCAACTTTTACACAATCAACACCAGCGTCAATCAAGGCCTTCGCACCTTCAGCTGTTGCAACATTTCCGCCGATAATATCAACATTATTTGATAATTTACGCACTGCTTTAACAGTTGATAAAACACCTTCTGAATGGCCGTGTGCTGTGTCGACTACAATCACATCCGCGCCAGCATCTATCAAAGCCTCTGCTCTTGCTATGCCATCTGGCCCAGCCCCTGTTGCCGCCGCAACAAGAAGTCGTCCTGCAGCATCTTTAGAGGCTAGAGGGAAATTTTGTGATTTTTCAATATCTTTGACAGTGATAAGGCCTGTGCAATGCCCGCTATCATCAACAACAACCAGCTTTTCAATGCGGTGTTCATGAAGCAATTTGCGGGCAGTGCCAGCTGAGGCATCCGCTTCAATCGTGATAACATTTTTGGTCATAAGCTCATCAACTGTTAACTCATGATCACGGGCAAAGCGCACATCTCTATTCGTCAATATGCCGACCAATTTGTTATTCCCATCTACAACAGGCACACCGCTGATATTATGTGATGCCATCACATCTAGCGCATCGCCTAAACGCGCTGTTGGGGAAATGGTTACTGGGTTTACAACCATACCAGCTTCATATCTTTTGACAGCTGCCACCTCGGCCGCTTGCCCTTCTATAGAGAAGTTTTTATGAACGACACCAATGCCGCCTAGCTGTGCCATAGCAATGGCGAGACGATGTTCAGTCACTGTATCCATCGCCGCAGAAATCAATGGCAATTTTAGCTGAATGTTGCGGGTTAATTGTCCCGTGATATCAGTGTTAGCAGGTAATATTTCGGAATGCGCAGGGGCAAGCAATACATCATCAAATGTTAGGGCATCACGTATACGTGATTGCACATTATCGTAAGTCATATTAGGTAATTTGGATGACATGTTGCCACTGCCTTTCTTGCAACAAATACGCGTTGCACAAAAAAAAACGTCAGTTGGCACTGCCTTATAATATAAATGCTGAAAATTGACCAGCTTTTTATGTTTGGTCTGGAGATTTATCCTGCTTTGCGTCCAGCGCCTTGAACCCTGTTGCTAAGAGATAAGTTTCAACCGATTCTTGCCGGCTAGCTGGTGGTTTAATGTGACGCACCTTGTCAAAATGCTTGTGCAACAAATCCATTAGCGGCTTTTCTGCACCGCCACGAAACGCCTTTGCCAAGAATGTGCCACCGGGCGTTAGGATTTGAACTGCAAAATCAAGCGCTATTTCCAATAAAGCCATTGTGCGCAAATGGTCTGTTGGGCGGTGGCCTGTGGTTGCCGCTGCCATGTCTGAAAGGACAGCATCTGCTTTACCATCAATGGCAGTGAACACGGAATCCAGCATTTCAGGTTCGGTAATGTCACCGACAAGAATTTGTGCGCCGCCAATGGGGTCTGTTTCGAGCAAATCTATGCCAACAAGCGCCCCATGACCTTTATTGAGCTTAATACGCTCTGATACGACCTGAAGCCATCCGCCGGGCGCACAACCCAAATCAACCACACGCATATGAGGCTGTAAGAAAGGGTATCTGTCTTCTATCTGCTCAAGCTTAATAGCTGCACGAGATCTAAGACCTCTTTTATGTGTTTCTTGCACATAAGGGTCATTTAACTGGCGCTCGATCCAACGGTTAGACGATGCTTTACGGCGGCGCATATTGCGCGGCGTTTGCGTCAAACCAGCATGACCACGGTAGGAACGCCCTGAGCTTCCCTTCTCGCCTGCGCCTGATTTACCTCTTGAGGTGCGGCCTCTGCCAGACATTGATGCCTTCTCCTGTTACGTAACCTTCACCTTTTGGTGAATAGCATATTTCAGCGCACTTTAGCCACGCTGAAATAATCGTAACACAGGAGATGCAATTCCACGAAAGACCATTGCAATATCCCGGCCAATTCCCAGAGTTGCTGGCACAAGGAATAGCACCAAAGCAGTGGTTACCGCCAGCCCAAATACCAATGTTGTTGCCATCGGTATCAAGAATTGCGCCTGCAATGAAGTTTCAAACATCAAAGTTGAAAGGCCACCAATTGTTGTCATTGACGTCAAAAGAACTGGTCGCAATCTATCAACAGCACCTGAAATGACTGCTGTTTCAAAATCACCTTGCAATTCTTCTAGCCGTCTATCGATGGTTGCCACCAGAATAATTGAATTATTCACCACAATCCCCGACAATGCCACAAGCGCAAACATGGACAGAATGTTCATGGATAATCCCATCACATAATGACCAACAACAGCGCCAATTAGGCCAAATGGGATCATGATCATGACTGCAAATGGCCGTGCCCAGCTTGAGAAGACCCAAGCCAAAATCACATAGATACAAATCAAGGCCAATGTGCCACCAGTTGACATATCAGCAAAGGCTTCACCTTGCTCTTGATCCCTGCCGTCAAAACGATAGCGCAGACCCTTTGATGCAACATCTTCGCCAAGTCCGGCTTCTAGGATTGCCTCTTTGGCTTGTGTCGTATTAATGACTTTATCATCAAGATCACCCTGAATAGCCACTTCGCGGAACCCATCTTGGCGACGGACAACGCTGAACCCAAGACGAGGTTCTACCGTTGCAACATCTTCAAGATCAACATATGTGCCTTGCGGTGTAATCAAGCGAAGGGCGCCTAGTGAGTCTGTTGCCACTTCCGAGCGCGGCAAAGACAAACGGACAGTGACCTCTTCATCCCCTCTTGGGAAGCGTTTAACAACACTGCCATCTAGCGCGGAGCGTACCTGATTTCCAACTGAGCTGACAGTGAAACCAAGAGAGCGGCCAAATGGCGTCAAGCGAATGATACGCTCTTCAGCACCATAATCTAGGTTCTCATCTATGTCAGTGGTACCCGGTCTGTCTCTT
>WTHW01000142.1:3586-5873 GCA_011526395.1 Alphaproteobacteria bacterium | reverse complement strand
AGATGTGTATAAGAGACAGCCCATCAAATGTCTCCTTTTCAGAGCTAGAAGAATGGCAAAAAAATAAAGGCATTATCTATTTGGGGGAAACAGATAACCCTGTTCCTTATTACCAAGCCGCTAATTGTGTTGTTTTACCGTCTTATCACGAAGGCGCTCCTCGCACGCTTATTGAAGCAGGTGCACTTGGTTTGCCCTCAGTAACGACAGATGTGCCAGGATGCCGTTTTGTCGTCCAAGATGGCAGGACAGGTTTGACAGCAAAAGCAAGAGATGCTCATCATTTAGCGGAAAAAATGCTTGAGATGTTTGAGATGTCAGAAGCGCAGAGAGATCAAATGGGAAAAGCTGCTAGAGCGCGAATTGTGTCTGAATTTTCAGAAGAGAAAATCATCTCATCCTATAAGTCAGTAATAGAATCTAGCTAATATACAAAGCCAAATCAAAGATTTGTGGTTTGAGACATCAATCAGCGGTGACATGTTTTAGGTGCCAAATGCGTGGATAATAGGTTAGAACAAACCTATGACAGATCAAAAATCAGTACTCATATTATTTAGTGACAGCGAAATTGGTGGTGCTGAGGTAAGCTTGTCACGAATGGCTGCTAGTTGTGAGGCAACAGATTATCATATTGGCACCATCGGAACGAAGGGCGCTTGGTCACAATGGGCATCTAACCAAGGTTTATCACCAATCATTTTTGGTGGCGGGTCTTTTGGGTTATTAGGAAGCACCCTGTCCGCATTGCGTTATGCAAAAAATCACAAAATTGATATCATTTATATATGTGGATTTCGTGTGTCTGTTATGATCAGGTTGCTTTCATTATTCATCTCAGCACCAAAATTCGTGTCAGGTATCAGATGGAACCCGAATTCTCAATCTCGGCTCGACAGGTTCTTTCGAAAGATAGAGCGATTTTTGAAAGTACGTATGAGCCATTATATTTCTAACGCGAATGCTACAAAATCAACTTTGCTTGAGACAATTGGATTATCACCCTCAAAGGTGTCAGTCATTTATAATGGCGTCGATATGGCAAAGTTGGCAGACGTAACCGCTCATGATTATCAAACAAAAAACCGCGTTGTTTTAGTGCCAGCAAATTTAAGTGAACGTAAAGGACACGTTCCTTTTCTAGATATCATTGAACAGATTGTCCAAACGCAAACCAATGTAGCTTTTTACTTTATGGGGCGCGATGAGCAAAATGGACTAGTACAGCGTGAAATTAAAAGAAGAGAACTCCAGCCATTCGTTCACTGCATTGGTTATCAGGCTGATGCCTTATCCTATATAGCCGGTGCTGATCTTGTGGTTTTGCCATCATTATATGGAGAGGGCTGTCCTACATCATTGCTAGAGGCACTTGGGGTAAAGGTGCCAGTTGTAGCTTATGATATTGATGGTGTTTCTGAAATTATCTCTCATGAAAAAGACGGCTATCTTTGTCAAATGAACACAGACGATATGACAGGTAATATTTTGAAACTAATAGACTCTGCTGAGTTGAGAAAAACTATGGGGCAAAATGGTCAGCAAAAAGTTATAAATCAATTTACGCTTGACGTGATGGCAAAACAGCATCATGACATATGGCAATCTTTGACCTAGCTTGAATTTCAACTGATGGTTTGTCTCAGGATCGGATATGAGTGATACAACGCAAGAAACTTTTTCTTTCTGGTATGGAAAGATCCTGACAGACGCAAAAACAGCGTTTAGAGAATTGCCGCGCTGGGAAAAGCCATTTCATCTCTTTTGGTTCTTGGGTCCACTTATCTTACTGATTGAAAGAAGCCCAGCTGATTTATGGCTGACTGTATTGGCGCTGACATTTTTTGTGCGCTCTATCATATTACGTGATGGCTCTTGCCTCAGATATTTTTGGGTCAAAGCATGTTTGGTCTTTTGGTCCATTATGTTGCTGTCAGGCGCTGTATCATCCATGCCTTTATATTCGATGGGTGAAGCATTTATTTGGATACGCTTTCCCCTATTTGCAATGGCAGCCATGTTCTGGCTTGGAAAAGATAAACGTCTGCTCTACCTGATGGCTATTTCAACCGCTGTTGGCCTTATGATAATGTGTGGTATTTTAACAGCAGAAATCATAATAGAAGGTCAAAAAGGCGGCCGATTAATGTGGCCATATGGTGACCTTGTGCCTGGCAATTACGTTGCTAAGGTCGGTCTGCCAGTCTTCACTATCATGGTGGCCTTGGCTGTTTCACTCAAAGGTCGTATTGCGCAAGTATCTGGATTAGTCGCTTTGTTTACAATG
>WTHW01000142.1:0-3486 GCA_011526395.1 Alphaproteobacteria bacterium | reverse complement strand
TTTGAGCAGGCACCAATTTTGGGAATTGGGACCGGTAATTTTAGATATATGTGTGATGATATTGTGGGTGATACGCCAAATCTTGAATGCCACCCGCATCCTCATAATTTTTATATTCAGATGGCTGGTGAAACAGGCATTATTGGTTTGATATTTGGCACGATATTCTTGTGGTCAATTATTTGGACCTGTTTTCGTGCAAGTTGGAAAAATCGTGACAATGTTATGTTGGCGACTGCATGGATTGTGCCATTTGGTCTTTTCTGGCCAGTGGCAAGTATGGCGGATTTGTTTGGTCAATGGAATAACATATTCCTATGGAGCGCTGTATCCCTTGCGCTCGCTGCAACAAATTTAGCTGATAACAAACAAAAGACCTAGCTTTGCGGCTCATAACCATTTGGGTTTTGTGACTGCCACCGCCATGTGTCAGCACACATATCATGAATGGTTTTGGTGGCTTTCCAATTTAATAACGTCTCGGCTTTGCGGCTATCTGCCCAATTGGCAGCCAAATCACCTTTGCGCCGCGGCATGATTTTATAGTCAATTTTTTGACCGCTTGCTGTTTCAAAAGCATGCACCATTTCCAACACGCTAACACCTTCGCCAGTGCCAAGATTGACGGCTTCCACGCCCTTATGTTGGCTGATATAATCAAGTGCTTTCACATGGCCTGATGCAAGGTCGCTAATATGTATATAGTCACGAACACCTGTGCCATCTTTTGTATCAAAATCATCCCCAAACACATTCAAATAGGGGCGCCTGCCGATGGCCACTTGCGAAATGAAGGGCATTAAGTTGTTTGGAATGCCAGATGGGTCTTCGCCAATTTGCCCTGAATCATGGGCGCCAACAGGATTAAAATACCTCAATAACATAGCTGATTTTGAGGGATCCGTTGCGGCCCAGTCTGATATGATTTGCTCAGACCATAATTTCGTTCTGCCATATACATTAATAGGATTGAGCGGATGGTCCTCTGTATAGGGTAAAAATTCTGGTATGCCATAAACAGTGGCAGAGGACGAAAACACGATATTCCTGCAATTAATCTTGTCCATTTGCGCAAGCAGGTTCATCGTGCCATTCAGGTTTTCTTGATAATATAATAATGGCTTTTCCTCAGACTCGCCGACGGCTTTTAGCCCTGCAAAATGAATCACGGCTTCAGGTTCAAAGGCTGAGAAGATAGATGACATAGCATCTGCATCATTCACATCTGCTTCTTCAAAATCAAATGTCTGATTTGAAAGACGCATCACGCGGTTGAAAGTCTCAGGTGATGAGTTTGAAAAATTATCAACCGTAAAGACGTCATGTCTCTCCTGCAGTAGCGTTACTAGGGTGTGTGAGCCTATGTAACCAGAGCCACCAGTCACCAATACACGCATGTGATTTCCTTTTCTCGCTAATGCCGTCTTTTATCATTACGAAAAAGTTCAAAGTGAAACAAGTCACTGCTTATGAAATTTATTGACAAAATTTCACCACCGTGAAAAAGTTGATAAATTTTTCATTAGTGATATGTGATGCCAGATAGCCTAAACGATACAACTTATGATAAGAGCGCCACTCAAATGGGTGGCGTCCAAAATGCGTGGGTTGGCGCTGATATTCGCGCTTTGCGCAAAGGGCGTGGCCTAACATTAGAGGCACTAGCTGAAGATATGGGTAAATCAGTTGGTTTCCTTAGCCAAGTAGAACGTGGCATTTCAACGCCATCTGTCTCTGACTTACGTTTGATTGCGAATCTTTTTGATATTCCCCTATCTTTTTTCCTAACACCGCATACAGCTGAAGCCAGCGAGGCTGGCATTATCCAGCGCGCCTCAGACAGACGCATGATTGGCGATGAAGGTGATTTGGTTGAAGAGCTATTAAGCCCTGACTTATCAGGTCAATTCGAGATGCTGCGCTCTACATTTGCGCCGCATTCTTCATCCAACGGCATTGTCAGACGGCCAACCGAAGAATCAGGTTACATCTTAAAGGGGTCATTTGATTTAACAATTAATGGGGACAGGCATCATCTTAAAGTAGGTGATAGTTTCCGTTTTAAAGAAGCAGAGATGCAATGGTCCAACCCAAATGACGAAGAATGCGTCATTATATGGGTCATTGCACCGCCTGTTTATTAATTTAAAAATTAAGGGTTATCGTTCAGATATAGGGAGTGACTTATGAGCGAACAAGTTGAAAATTCAGGTCTGCCATCACAGGCGCGCGTTGTTATTATCGGCGGCGGTGTTGTTGGTGTTTCATCATTATATCACCTAGCGCTCGCTGGTTGGACAGATGTTGTGTTGTTGGAAAAGAACGAACTCACATCAGGATCAACATGGCACGCGGCTGGTAACTGTCCAAACTTCTCAGCAAACTGGGCTGTGATGAATATGCAAAATTACGGCACAAACTTGTATCGTGAATTGGCTGACCGTGTAAATTATCCAATGAACTACCACGTATCTGGTTCTGTTCGCTTGGCGCATTCTCATAATCGTATGATGGAATTTGAACATGTGCGTGACATGGGTCTAACACGTGGCATCGACATGAAGATGATGAATTTGGATGAGCTTCAAGAAGTATATCCATTTGTTGAAACGCATGATCTTGAAGGTGCGTTATATGACCCAACTGATGGTGACATTGACCCAGCGCAGTTAACACAAGCCCTTGCCAAAGGCGCACGTGACCTAGGCGCTACGATTGTACGTTTTTGTCCTGTGACATCTGTTCGCCGTGATGGCACAGAATGGGTGATTACATCTGAAAAGGGCGAAATTCGCTGTGATTATGTGGTGAACGCAGCTGGCTACCGCGCTGGTGAAGTGGCACGCATGTTTGACCGTGATCTGCCCATCGTATCCATGTCACATCAATATTTGCTGACAGAGAATACAACAGAGCTAGAAGAATATTCTGCAAAGCATGGCAAGAAGCTGCCGATTTTGCGTGATGTTGATTCAAGCTATTATCTGCGTCAGGAAAAATTTGGTTTCAACCTAGGTCCATATGAAAATAACTGCCGCGCGCATTGGATTGACCCATCAGACCCAATGCCAGCTGACTTCTCATTCCAGCTATGGCCAGATGATTTGGATCGTATCTCATGGCATATCGAAGATGCGATGGCGCGTGTGCCATTGCTTGCTGAAGCTGGCATGAGCAATGTGATCAACGGTCCTATTCCTTATGCACCAGATGGTCACCCACTGATTGGCCCAATGCCAGGTGTGCCGGGTGCGTTTGAAGCTTGTGTCTTTACATTCGGTATCGCTCAAGGTGGCGGCGCTGGTAAGGTGCTTGCAGAATGGATTACTGAAGGTGCGACCGAATGGGATATGTGGTCATGTGACCCACGTCGTTTTACATCTCATGCAGATGAGCCATATGCCATTGCCAAAGGTATGGAAGTATATGGCCATGAATATGCGATGCATTTCCCACAACATGAATGGCCAGCTGGTCGTGATAAAA
>WTHW01000139.1 GCA_011526395.1 Alphaproteobacteria bacterium | reverse complement strand
GCCAACTATAGCTTGTCACTGCCTTCACTCTCAGCTGTGATCAACCGCAAAGCCTTATCTGTCACTGGCACAAAAACCTTTAACAAAAGCTATGATGGCACAAGAGACGCTATCATTGAGTTTGGCACCTTATCAGGCTTTGTTGGCAGTGAGACAATCGAGTTAGATGGCTCAGGATTATTTGCATCTGCACAACCGGGCTTTAACAAAGCGGTAAGCGTAAATTACATATTAAAGAACGGTCAAAATGGCGGGCTTGCCGCAAACTATAGCATACAGAATGAGTTGCTTTATGCCGACATTGAGGGGCAAACAAAAGAGAAAGCAGATAGCACTGCGCCAATGGTAGAAAAGCAGATTGAAATCGTCAAAAATGATGTAAATATCGAGCGAGAAGAAAAGCTTGAAATGATTGAACAGGTTGAACTCACTCAGCTAAAAGAAACAAACGATGCTTTGGAGTTTGTAGATACGGTTGGCGACTGGACCATGTTAAGTTGTGAGACAAATGGCACAAATCAAGGCATGTGCTCTGCAAGATAAGTAAAGGTTTATAAAGTATGTTTCAAAAAGCGTTAACATGGTTCGCACTCTTATGTCTTTCAGTCATGACTATCCAAATGGCCTCAGCGCAATCAAATGATGAGATGGAAACAACCACATTTAAAGATTGGGTAGTGCGCTGTGTTGACCGTGCTGATTTGCCACCATGTGACGCCGTTCAAACAGCTTTTAATAGTAACACCCAAGAGCGTCTTATGCTGACCTCAATCGCACATTTTGGCAGCAATGATGATATTGGCATTCAGATATGGGTGCCAACTGGCATTCTGGTATCTGGCGGCGTGTTATTTGAAATAGATCAAGAAACACAAGCGCTCCAAGAGCTTCGTTTTACAAGATGTGAAGCAGATGGCTGTTTTATAGAGGCCATCGTTAAAGAAAACGACTTAACAGCCTTGAAAAAAGGTAATCAGGCAGCCATTGCAATTTTATCAAGCACAGGACAGCCCCGTGTTGTTGGCTTGTCATTATCAGGCTTTACAAAAGCGTTTAACGAGGTAAAGCGCAAAAACAAATCATGGTTTGATAATAATTCGTGATGTGTCTAACATATCTTTCAGGGGTATAGGCGATAACGAAACATGAGAAGACGGGTAGTGGAAACAACAACAGCGCAATGGAGAGGAAGTGATTTACTCCGCAGCATTGCCTGTTTGGGTGTTTTCACTAGCCTCGCCATCAGTCAGGGTGCGCACGCACAGATAACCAGCTTGTCAAATCCATCCATATTAGAGCGCGCGCTTGAAGACCCTGAAAGCAAGGGCAAGACGCTCTCTCCCCTATTGTCTCTACCAAACGCAGATGAATTGCCAACAGATGCCAATGACATCACATTTGAATTACAAGGCTTATCTATCAAAGGCGGCGAGACGTTCGATGTGACAACCATCACCTCTCTGATGCCACCAGAGACTGGCTCAAACATCAGTTTAAGCGATTTATATGCCTATGCAGATAGAATTACCCAATATTATCGTGAAGCTGGATTTGCGTTATCATTTGCCTTAGTGCCAGCGCAGGAAATTATAGATGGCAAGGTGCGCATTGAAATCATTGAAGGCCGTATTGATGAGCTTATCATTCGCGACGAAAACTTATCAGAGAGAACAAGGCGTCATATATTAGATGCCTTCGCCCGATTTGCTGATAAAGGCCTCACCAAAACGCACGATTTAGAAGCCTTTTTGATATCTATTAATAATTATCCTGGCATCACAGCGCGCGGTGTTGTCAAACCGGGCGAAACGCAAGGTAGCTCATCTCTTGTGCTGGAGGTCACACAGCAAACTCAAACAGCGACGACAGGGTATCAAAATTACCTGTCTGATAGTTTGGGGCGAGATGTTTTCCTAGCTGACATTGCGCTTTTAGGGCAATGGACAGGCCGAGACGAAGCCAAAATATCTTTACGCAGGGCGCCAGACCCAAAGACCTATCGTTCTGCGTCCTTTGATTACAACACTTATATCGATGATAGTGATCTTAAGGTGTTTTTCAGAGCATCAGAATCAAGAACACAGCCTGAAAAAGGAGCGTTGGCAGACCTAAACTTCTCATCACGTTCCTATAGTCAAGAAATAGGCTTGGATTTGCCTGTTTGGCAAAGACGAGCTTCTAGCATGCATGTCGGCACAATCCTTCGCATTAACAACTCAGAAGCTAAAAATGGCGACACGCCCTCCTCACTCGATAAAGTGCGCAACATAACAGCCTATGCTGATTATGAATTTGATGTTTCAGGCGGTGCATCTCATGCGATGAGACTAGAGATTGAGCAAGGTGCAAAGTTCTTTCAATCGCGCGCAAATAGCCGGCAAAATGCAAATTTACACCATACAATAGTTCGGTTTTCAGAGAGATATAGACACCCTATCCAATTCCTAGATATTGGCCAAGTTGACGCAACCATTCGTTTCCTTGCACAAGCAACATTGAGTGACGATCCTGTTTATGCGAATTCAGAATGTAATTTTGGTGGACGTGGCTATGGGATTGGGATGGATGCTGGCACATTGTCTGGTGAGCATTGCCTGCTGACAAGCGTGCAGTTAAATTGGCAGAGACCGCTTGTGGGATTTGCGCTGTTGCCACCGTCTTTATTCACTTTATTGGGGCGCGTTGACGCTGGCAGTGTGCGCCAAAATGGCCCTCTTGTAGCTGGTGAAAGACGCCAACAAGAAGCGATTTCAGCGGCAGTTGGCGGTCAATTTGTCATGGCAAGTGGCATGACTGTGAATATTGAACAATCGACACAGTTAAAAAATGAAGATAATCCTGAAAAGGAAGGCGAGAGCAGCACATTTATTTCTGTAAATATGCGCTTTTAGCCAGTCTTGAACAAATAGGATGAAGCTGACAAATGACACCGACTATTTTCCCAAACGCACCAGAGCGCTCGACTTATGATGTTGTGATTATCGGCGGCGCCATTATGGGCTCATCTGCTGCTTGGTTTTTATCACAAAACCCTGATTTTGATGGAAATATTCTTGTTGTGGAAAAAGACCCGACTTATGAATTTTCATCTACCATGGCAACAAATAGCTGTATGAGACAGCAATTCTCAGCTGGTCTGAATATACAAATCTCTCAATTTGCTGCCGAATTTGTGCAAAATATGCGCTCATTTATGGGAGATGATCCAGATGTGCCTGAATTGAAAATACATAATTTTGGTTATATGTATCTCGCTGATACAGATGATTTTGCAGATGTGCTTCGTGAAAATCTAGCTGTGCAAAAACAGTATGGCGCGAAGACTAAAATTATGACGCCAGACGAAATTATCACAGATTACCCTTTCTATAATGTGGACGATATTGTGCTTGGTAGTCTTAACACACATAATGAGGGGTATTGGGAAGGCATCACCGTTTTTGACTGGTGGCGCAAAAAAGCGCGTCAAAATGGCGTTGAATATATTCAAAATGAAGTCGTCTCGATGGCAAAGAACCAATCAGGTTCGAAGATTGAAACCATCACGCTGAAATCAGGTGAGATTATTTCCTGCGGTAATATCATAAATGCATCTGGACCTCGCGCTATAGAAACAACGCGTATGGCTGGCTTTGATCTCCCTGTTGAGCCACGCAAAAGATATACTTGGGTCTTTTCTGCCGAAAACCCACTAGATAGAGATTTACCTCTTACAATCGACCCATCTGGCGTACATTTCAGACAAGATGGCACCTCTTTATATATGGCAGGTGGTCATAATGAAATTGATCCAGCTGTTGCCTATGATGATTTCGAGATGGATCATAATCTATGGGTTGACCATATTTGGCCAGTCCTTGCGACTAGAATACCGCAATTTGAAGCAATTAAAGTTGTGCGAGAATGGGCTGGTCACTATGCATATAATGCTTTTGACCATAATGCCATTTTAGGCCCTCATACTGAAGTTGATAATTTCTTCTTCCTCAACGGTTTCTCAGGCCACGGGTTACAACAATCTCCAGCTATGGGGCGCGGCACCTCAGAACTCATCACCTATGGGGAATATAAAACGCTTGATTTAACCCCCTTCCACTTTGAGCGTATCGTCAAAGATACGCCGCTCATTGAAAAAGCGGTTATCTAGCATCAGCAAATCAAGTTTCATTGAGCCAAAACCGAAAATATGATAAGTAAAGGGCAACTTTTTCTTAATCATATGTGAGGCATTATTATGCGTCGTTCGTATCTTTGGGCTTTGCTCATCGCTGTTGGTGTTGTCGGCTGGATGGCATCTGGCATGTTTTCATCTGAAGCGCCACAAACTGCAAATGTTGATGAGGCAAAAGCTGAAGAGGCTGATAATGATAAGCCAGTAAAGCAGCTTACTGTTAAGGCTATGACAGTAGAGAATGAAAAGACTGCCTTGCAGGTAAGAGCGAGCGGTGTGACACGCACGTCCTTTGACCTAGAGATAATGAACCGCAGACAAGATTTTGTGCGCAATATTCGTGGCAAAGAAGCTAGCTGGGTTAAAAAAGGCGATGTCATCATTGAGCTATCAAAGGGCACGCTAGAGGCCGATCTTGCTGCGGCGCGCGCTGAACGCCAAGCTGCGAATGCGGCCTATAATGACGCTAAAAAACGCTTTAGCTCTGATGGCACATTGGCGGCTCAATTAAATGCCGCTGAAGCTGAATTAGCTGCCATAAAAGCAACATATGACTCAACTGTGAAATTGGTTGAACGCGGCCTTGCAACAGAGCTTGCACTCTCAAACCAGAGAGCGCAGGTGAAAGCTGCTGAAACAAGATTATTTGAATTACAATCCTTGTCACAGGAAAAAGAGATATCAGCATCATATGCTTCCCTAAAAGCTGTTGATGCTAGAATTGCCTCTCTCCAAGAACAGCTAAGCTTTACAAGTATTACAGCCCCTCAAGATGGGTGGCTAGAAGCTGTACATGTGGAAGTAGGAGAATATATCGGCGCCAATAATGCTGTGGCACGCCTGTTAGGGTTGCAAGAAATCATTCTCGACGCGCCGATACCGCAATCAAATGTAAATGATGTGACAGTTGGCGATATGGCAGAGGTCGAGATAATTGGCGGGGGTGTGCATAGCGGGCGCGTTTCAAAAATCTCAACAATCGCAAATGAAGCCACACGTACCTTTACGGTCGAAATTAGCCTGAATAACAATGACGGCAACTTGCGCGCTGGGATGAGTGCTGAAGCCAATGTGACTATCAATATGGTAGACGCATTTCAAATCTCGCCTGCCCATCTGAATGTTGATGAAGATGGCCAACTGACGGTCAAAATTGTTGATGAAAATCAAAAGGTAGCTATCGCACCAGTTGAGCTTGTTAGCACCAATGGTAACACAGCCTTTATCTCTGGCTTAGCAGATGAGACGATTGTACTTGCCGCTGGCCAAGCTTTCTTAAGCGCAGGTGAGCGTGTGAAGTATGAAATTGTAGCTGGAGAGGGAGCAAGATAATGAAATCCATTATCAACGGCGCCTTTAGCAGACCAGGTGCTATCATTTTTATGCTCCTCATCATCATTTTTATGGGGGTATCGGCCACGATTTCTATCCCTAAAGAGGCCAATCCAGATGTTGAAATCCCTGTGGCCTATGCCTCTGTGCGCTATTCAGGCATCTCCCCCTCTGATGCTGAAAAATTACTTGTAAAACCGCTAGAAAAACAACTGCAATCGGTAGCCGGGTTGGATAAAATGACCGGCGTTGCCACTGAAGGTTATGCATCGGTTACATTAGAGTTTCTTGCCGGTGAAGATATTGATCTTGTCCTAGAAGATGTGCGCAAAGCAGTTGATGATGCCAAGCCAGACCTGCCTGCAAATGCAGATGAGCCAAAAGTGACCGAGATCTCTCTTGGCCTATTCCCTGTTCTGACAGCTGCTTTATATGGCAATATTGATGAGAGAACGCTCGTTTTCTCTGCACGTGAAATCAAAGACAAGCTAGAAGCAATTGATGGTGTCTTAGAAGTTGATATTGGCGGTGACCGTGAAGAGGTCGTTGAAATCCTAATTGATGCCCTCGCCATTGAATCATATGGGCTAAACCCGCAAACAGTCATCGGACTTGTTGCAGCTAATAACCAGCTGGTGACAGCTGGCGCCATTGATACAGGTGCGGGCCGCCTTGTTGTGAAGGTGCCAGGCGTGATTGAAAATCTTGAAGATTTGATAAATATGCCGATTAAAATCGCTGATGGCACTACCATTCACTTCAGTGATATCGCAACGATTAGACGCTCTTTTGAAGATGCGAATGGCTGGTCACGTGTAAATGGCCAAAGCTCAATCGTGCTGGATGTGAAAAAACGTGTTGGTGCGAATATTCTGGAAGTTGTAGCGGCATCGCGCGCCATTATTGATGCCGCATCCAAAGAAATTCCGGGCGAGGTCAATGTCAGCTATCTGTTTGACGACTCGAAAACCGTTCGCACCTTGCTTGGCGATTTGACAAATAATGTTATCGCGGCCGTTGTGATCGTTATGATTGTCGTAGTGGCAAGCCTTGGTTTGAGAAATGCCACTTTGGTTGGCATTGCTATTCCGGGAAGCTTTTTGATTGGCATAACTGTCCTTTCATACCTTGGCATTACCATGAATATCATTGTGCTATTCTCACTTATTTTGGTGGCCGGGATGCTTGTCGATGGTGTCATTGTTACTACTGAATATGCAGACAGGCGCATATCGCAATCTGCTGACCGTATCACAGCCTATAAAGATGGCGCCATTCGTATGTCATGGCCAATTATTGCATCGACCATTACAACACTGATGGTATTTTTGCCGCTGTTATTCTGGCCAGGTATCGTTGGCGGCTTTATGAAATATCTGCCAATCACGGTGATTTGTGTATTGATAGCCTCATTATTTATGGCTTTGTTATTTGTGCCTGTTCTAGGCGGTATTATCGGCAAAAAATCACCTGATAAAACAAGAGCGCGCCAAAGTGCGCCGCGCAGCTATCGCTGGATATTAAAGCGCGCCATTCATTACCCTTCACTCGTTGTTGTGGCCGTTGGTGGCTTTATGAGCTTTGCCTTTACCGTTTATTTCTCGGCAGGGCTTGGTGTTAGCTTTTTCCCAGATATCGAACCTGAACAGGCGGTTGTGCAAATTCTAGCACGTGGGGATCTCGCTGCTGAGGAAAAAGATAATCTTGTTCAGCAGGCGGAAAGCCGGATTTTAGATATAGATGGTGTCTCTGCCAAATATGCCAAGTCAGGCCCAGCAGGTGAACAAGATGCCAATGATTCAATTGGCTTTATCCGCACAGTGTTTGATGACTGGCAAACACGCCAAAAAGCAAATGATTTGATAGATGATATGAGAAACAGGCTAGATGGCCTTGCTGGCATCGATGTGTCCATTACAGCACAGCAAGGCGGGCCAGGTGGTGGCAGCCCTATTCATGTGGAAATATTCAATAATGACTTAGAGGTGGCCGCAACAGCCACACAGCAAATCATTACGCTGATGCAAGAGTTGGGCGGCTTTGTGGATATCACAGATTCTCGCCCGCTACCTGGCATTGAATGGACCGTGCAGATTGACCGAGATGAAGCAGCTCGTCACGGTGTGTCAATCGATTCTATTGGCTCGATGGTAAAACTGATTACAAGGGGAATTGATATATCTGATTATCGCCCTGATGATTCAGATGATGAAATCGACATCACCCTTCGCTTTCAAAAAGGTCAACGTAACCTAGACAGACTTGAAGAGTTACGTGTTCCAACAAATAATGGCAATTATGTACCGCTGTCGGTATTTGCTGAGCTCGTGCCACAACCAAAAGGCGGCGATATCCAACGTAAAAATGGGCAACGTTTTTACTTTATCGATGCTGATGTTGAAGAAGGCTTATTGCCAGCAACAATGATTGAAACACTACAGGCCGAAATTGACAAAGCGCAAATTGCTGGTGGCTCACGTGTTGTTTTTGGCGGTGAGTCAGAGGATATTGCAGAAACACAAGCTTTTCTTGGCTCGTCTTTTGCGCTGTCAATGTGCCTAATGGTGCTGGTTTTGATGCTGCAATTTAACTCTGCTTGGCAAACAATGGTCACAATGTCAGCCATTATTCTGTCATCTGGCGGAGTGTTTTTGGGACTTTGGATTGTGGACAGACCATTTGGGATCGTTATGTCTGGCCTTGGTATTATTGCGCTAGCCGGTGTTGTGGTGAATAACAACATCGTATTGATAGATACCTTTAACGAGTTTCGTAAAAAAGGATATGCTGCAAAGCATGCGGCTTTCCATGCGGGACTTGCGCGATTTAGACCTGTTGTGCTGACAGCTGTCACAACAATATTAGGCCTGATGCCGATGGTGTTTGAGTTAACCATTCAATTTGCTGACAGATCAGTGCTTGTTGGCGCCCCTTCTTCTCAATGGTGGACAGATCTGGCAAGTACAATCGCAGGTGGTTTGACATTTGCAACTGTGCTGACTTTGCTAGCCACCCCAGCCTTGTTAGTGCTTGGGGATAATATATCGCAGAAGATGGGCAGTTTTAAATTAAGGTTGCGCCGTAAAACAGCAACGGCAAGCTAACTTTGACTGAGACCAATCTCAGCAAGAAGCGGCTCAAGCCAGTGCCATTGCTTGGGCTGATGCTCTTTTAGAATTAAATGACGCTCCATCGTAAAGATCGGAGCGTCTTTTATCTCAAATAACTGACCTGATGTGTCTGATTGCTTCACAAGCGCTCGTGGCAAATAAGCTGAGCCACCATAGGCTAAGATATAAAAGAGCGCCATTTGAGGTGTGTTAAAGCCAATTTTTGCCGCACCTGCATCATAATAATATTCATCATGCTGACGCCTGAAGTCAGCGCCATAATCAACATAGATATATTGTTTATCAAACCGAATTGGTGTGTTTTCTCTGTCTGAATATAGCACCAAATCTAAATCAGCCAGACGAATTGAACTTTGCGATTTTCGTACAATCGGCTCACTGACCATCGCAATATCAATGACACCATCTGTTAAATCTTGGAGCAGAAGTGACCCATTTGATTGTTGTACAGATAAGGCAAATCCCTTTTCATGATTATGCATGGCATCAAAGAGATGACTGCCACCAAAATCCCATAGTGCGATAGCGCACCCGAGATTGATAATGTCTGACGTTCCTTGCGGAAGAGATGTGGCACGAAGAGCTTGCCCCCATAAACCATCGATAACTTGCGCGTAAGAGAGAAGCTTTGTGCCTGCGGCAGTCAGCGTGACGCCTGATTTCTGGCGAATGATGAGTTTTTGCCCAACTTCTTCTTCCAACGCCTTGAGCCGCATCGTGATAGATGATTGTGTGACATTCAGGCGTTCTGATGCTTTGACTAAAGAGCCTGTCTCAACAATAGCAATAAATGTTTTCAAACCTGTCTGATTCATACCCAACTATAATTCAATTTTTATGAATTATTAAGTGAAAATAATTTGATTTTCACAATTACATATTTTTGCCATAGTCATGCAGGATTTCAAAAGGGGGCTGAAATGGGCGACGTTATCACATATGACATGCTAATCGACGGTAAGTGGGTTCAGGCCAGTGACGGTGGCACATTTGAATCCATCAACCCAGCAACAAACCAAACATGGGCAAAGGTACCAGCGGCAACTGAAGATGATGTCAATTTAGCCGTTGAATCAGCGCATAAGGCTTTATCTGGTCCATGGGGCAAGATGACACCTAGCCAGAGAGGAAAGTTGCTTGGCAACTTGGCGCGCCTTCTTGCAGAGAATTCAGAAAAGATTGGACGTATTGAGACCACTGACACTGGCAAGATGCTAAAGGAAACAAAATGGCAATGCCAATATATCGCAGAATATCTAAACTATTATGCTGGTGCGGCAGATAAATTACATGGGGATACACTTCCCATCGATAAACCGGATATGTTTGTTTTCACACAACGTGAGCCATTGGGCGTAATTGCAGCTGTCATCCCCTGGAATTCACAGATGTTTTTATCTATTGTGAAGATTGGCCCAGCGCTTGCAACAGGCAACACAATGGTTCTAAAGGCATCAGAACATGCCTCTGCGCCTTTATTGGAGCTAGGAAAATTAATCAGTGAAGCTGGTATTCCTGATGGTGTTGTGAATATTGTAACTGGCACAGGCGAGCCATGTGGACGCGTTTTAACAAGCCATCCAAAGGTGGCGCGTGTTGCCTTTACAGGTGGCACAGAATCAGCGCGTCATATTATCCGAAATACAGCCGAAAACTTTGCAGAAGTCTCACTTGAACTAGGCGGCAAGTCGCCCTTTATCGTGTTTGATGACGCCAATATCGAGAGCGCTGTCAACGGCGCTGTTGCTGGCATATTTGGCGCATCTGGACAAAGCTGTGTTGCTGGATCACGCCTCTATCTACACGAAGATATTGCAGATGAGTTCCTAGAGCGCCTTATTAAGATTGCGAAGGATATCAAGATTGGAGATCCCCTTGCTGAAGAGACCCAGATGGGACCTCTTTGTACAACTGGTCAAATGGCACTTGCCAAAGAGCAGGTCGAACAAGCTGTGCAAGAAGGTGGCACAATCCTAACGGGAGGCAATGATAGGGAAGACCTAGGCGGACTATATTTTGAGCCAACCATCATAGATTGCCCACATAATGAGGTGTCTATTGTCAGAACAGAGCTATTTGGCCCCATTTTGGCTGTCCAGCGTTTCCGAACTGAAGACGAAGTGCTGGCTATGGCAAATGCATCTGATTATGGCTTAGCCGCAGGTATATTCACAATGCATCATGCCCGCGCCCATCGCATGAGCCAAAATATAAAGGCAGGCATTATATGGGTGAATACCTATCGTGCTATCTCGCCAATCGCTGAATTTGGTGGCATGAAACATTCAGGTCATGGCAGAGAAGCTGGTTTCCAAGCAATGTTTGATTACACACGTCCGAAAACAGTTTGGATGTCTCTGTCAGAAGAGCCAATCGCCAACCCATTCCAACCAAGATAACGCATAATCACTTTTAACGAAGGGGTTTGAGATATGAAATTTCACTTAAGCATAAACCTTGAACGTATGGACGCTTCCACCTCTATTGAGGAGGTTCGCAACCATACTCTTGAGATGGTTCAGATGGCTGATGAAGCTGGCTTTGAATTAGTCTGGGCGGCAGAGCATCATGCGCTTGAAATGACAATCGCGCCTAACCCGTTTCAGCTTATGACTTGGTGGGCGATGCACACAAAAAATATCCGGCTTGGTGCAGGTGTTGTCAATGCAGCATACTGGCACCCGATTAACCTTGCAGGCGAAGCGGCCATGACTGACTTGCTAAGCAATGGCCGTATGGATTTAGGCATTGGTTCTGGTGCGTATCAGCGTGAGTTTGATCGTATGCGACCTGGCCTTGATCAAAAGGACGGATACAAATATTTGCAAGAAATGTTGCCCCTTGTGAAAAAGCTCTGGCAAGGCGATGTCACACATGATGGCGAATTTTGGCAATTCCCAGCATCAACATCTTGCCCGAAACCTCTGCAAGATGATGTCCCTATGTGGGTAGCAGCGCGTTCGCCTATAACCTTTGATTATGCCGTTGAACAAAACTGCAACATTATGAGCTGGCCTTTAACCATGCCTTTCTCAGAGGCTGAAGCCTATCGTGAGAGACTAGATAGCGCGATCGCAAAGTCAGATACGAACTATACTGGCAAATGGGCTTTGATGCGCCATAGCTGTGTTTACAAGGACGATAATGACAAACAAGCTGCTCTTGACGCTGTGCGCTCTGTGCTTGCTATGTTTGGGAATCTGATGATGAAAACAGGTGAAGTCACAAACGGCTTCCCGTCAAAAGTGCCGCTTGAATCACTTGAGGGTAATGTACGCGTTGACCCAGAAATGCTTGCCCAAAATCTAGCATTTGGCACGCCAGATGAAGTCATTGGAAAATTAAAACAATATGAGAGCATTGGCGTTGATGCTTTTATCTATTACGCCAGTATGGGACTTGATATGGCGCAACAAAAACGAAGCCTGAAATATTTTATTGAAGATGTCATGCCAGCCTTTCGCTAGGCATATAACAAGGAGCAAAAAATGCCTGTAGAAATCAGAAGAACCATCGACTGGACACAAACAACCTTTGTTGAAGGTGGTAAGGCTGTTGAAAAGCCAACATATCTATATGCGGCTTTGGCCGTCATTAAAAATCCATGGTTCGGGCGTGGCTTCGTTGAAGATTTGAGCCCTGAAATCAAAGAGCAATGCCCGGTTATCGGTAAAGTTTTAACCGAAAATCTATTGCGTTTATCAGGCGGCACAATCGAAGGTGTTGGCAAGGCATCTCTTGTGGGTATGGGCGGTGAAGTTGAACATGCGCAAGCGCTCACCCATTCTTTGTGGTTTGGCAATCAGCTTCGCGAAGCGATTGATGCTAAGTCATATCTTGCGTTTGCGAATATTAAGGCTGTGGGTGGTAGCACTCTGCTAATTCCGCTAATGGACAAGGATGATGGCGGCAGACGCTCGCATTACCAAACAATTTCTGTGTCTGTAGCAGACGCCCCTGCCCCTGATGAAATCATTATTGCACTTGGTGGCTCTATTGGTGGCCATCCGCATCATCGTATCGGCGACAGATATGCTGACCTGAAAGAGATGGGACGCGATGTAGATAACCCAGCAGGTGTTTGATGCAATGACGCAAAAGACAGCGCAAGGAACAGCTTATCAGCTTTATGGTAATCCTGGCTCACCTGCCATCGTATTTATTCATGGCCTCGGCCTAACAAGGCAGACATGGGAAGAGTTTATCCCAGCCTTTCAGGATGATTATTTTGTCATCTTGTACGATTTATGCGGACATGGTGAAAGTGCATTACCTGCTGAAACGCCGTCTTTGCGCGTCTTATCTGACCAGCTAGCAGAATTACTAGCATTCCTTGAAGTTGAAACAGCGCACCTTGTAGGGTTCTCGCTTGGCGGGATGATTAATCGCAGATTTGCAATGGATAGACCTCATCAGGTAGCGTCCTTGGCGATTTTGAATTCACCTCATGAACGTGATGAAAAACAGCAACAGCTTGTTGAACAAAGGGCTAAGGATACAAGTGACGGCGGCGCGGCCGCAACGATTGAGACGACACTGGAAAGATGGTTCACAAATGCGTTTCGCGAACAAAACCCCGAAAAAACAGATTGGGTTCGCCAAACCGTTCTTACAAATCATCCGGCAAATTATGCAAATCATCGCTTTGTGCTTGCTAATGGCGTGCTAGAATTGATTAGGCCTGTGCCACCCATAACGGCGCCTAGCCTTGTTATGACCTGCGAGAATGATACAGGCTCAAACGTAGACATGTCGCAAGCGATCGCCAGCGAGATTGAAGGAAGCCAGTTACTTATCGTGCCAGACTTGCAACATTTAGACCTTATTGAGCGTCCTGATTTGTTCATTGCACCATTGCAAAAATTTTTAAACAACCTTCCATAAAATAGTAGGGATAAAACATGACAAAAACGAAAATGACCGGCGGTCAAGCTGCTGTTTCAGTGCTTCAAAATGAAAATGTAAGTCATGTGTTTGGTCTTATTGGCTCTGCCACTATGGAGATGTTTGATGCTTTATATGATGCAGATGATATAAGCTTTATCGGCGTTCATGATGAACGTACCGGCACACATATGGCGGATGGCTTTGCCCGTGCCTCTGGGCAATCTGGTGTCATTTTAGCAGGTCAAAATGGTCCAGGTGCGACCAATCTTGTGACAGGCTTAGCACAAGCAAAAGCCGCTTTTTCACCTGTGATTTCGATCGCTGGCGCATTATCAACAGCACATCAATATAAAGATGGCTTTCAAGAGGTTGACCAAGAAGCCTTATTCAGGCCGGTTACGAAGCAAACATGGAATGTGCCATCCACATCTAGAATTACAGATGTGATGTCAGATGCCTTTCGTGTAGCGCATGCGCCGAGAAAGGGCCCTGTTCAAATCAATCTTGCGCGCGATATCTTGGCAGCCGAGGCAGAGTTCGAGCCACTAACCAAGCCAAATCAATACCGCAATCCAGTACCAGCAGCACCATCAGGAGCAGCCATAGAACAAGCAGCACAGATGTTACTAGGCGCTGAGCGGCCTGTGATTATCGTTGGCGGCGGCATTAAAAACGAACGCGCGCAAGATGTTGCTTTCGCGCTCGCTGAGGCGATCAATTGCCCGCTTGTCTCGTCCCCCGGTCATGGTGATGCTTTGGCATTTGGTCACCCCTTAAATGCAGGGCAGATGGGCCCTAGAGGGAATGAGGTGGCATCACGCCTTGTCAAAGAAGCAGATATAATATTAGCGCTTGGCACAAGGCTTGGCTTTAATGCCACATTCTTTAGCTATGACAACATTAATAAAGACGCTGAAATCATTCATATTGAACAAGAACCAACAGCAATTGGCCGCTATTTCCCGGTTACGATTGGCATGATTGCTGATGCCCCAATAGCGGCAATCTGTCTAACCGAGGCCATCTCAAAATTGCAAAACAAAAAATTGGCAGACGCATGGACATCACAATATCAAAGTGAAAGGCAGGCGTACCTGTCTTTAAGAGATGAAAAAGCGCGTGCTTTAGAGGCTGAAGAATTTATACAACCAGCATCACTCTATCACAGGTTAAGACAAGCATTGCCAGAGGATTGTGTTTACACAATGGATGCCGGCACATTATGCCTTCAGGCGACTGACAATCTAAATTATCACCAACCGGGAAGCCTTTACACACCGCTTGATTTCGGACTTGTTGGCTTTTCCTTTGCTTGTGGATTGGGAGCAAAATTAGCTAATCCAGAACGACCTGTTATAAGCTTAATGGGTGATGGCGGCTTTGGGATGACTGTCTCTGAGCTTTCAACAGCAGTTGATCATAATATCAATACAGTCACTATTGTGATGAATAATAAATGCTGGGGTGCTGAAAAAGCATATCAGCGAGATTTCTTTGGCGAGCGCTATATTGGCGCTGATGTCTCAAGCCCTCCATTTGATAAGCTCGCCGAATTATACGGTGCCAAAGGATATAAGGCTGAGACATTAGATGATGTTACACAAGCTGTGGAAGTGGCTCTTAAATGTGATAAACCAGCAGTGATTGATGTTTCGGTTGACCCAAGCGCGCTTTACAGCTTTAGACGCGATAGTTTCACCCATCGCGCCAAGTCATAGATATAAAAGTAGCTTAAGCTGGCACTGCGGCTGGCTTACGCTCTTTGATTGGCAGATGCACAAGCGTTGATAGAAGGCCTGTACCAACACCAACCCACCACACTGCTGTATAAGAGCCGAATTGGTCATAAAATTCACCGCCGAGCCAGACACCAACGAAAGAGCCTAGCTGGTGTGAGAAGAATACAAGACCATAAAGAGTGCCCATATAGCGCAGGCCATATAGATGTGCCACAAGCCCTGAGGTGAGCGGCACTGTTGCAAGCCATAATGAGCCCATAACAACGGAAAATACCAGAACGGTAAAGGGTGTTATTGGCATAATGATAAACCAAGCCGCGATAATTGTCCGTCCGCCATAAATCAAGGCAAGCAGGTTCTTCTTCTGAAACTTGTTACCAAGCGCGCCAGCAGTAATCGTGCCGATGATATTGAATATGCCAATTACACCAATAGCGACCGCACCAAGCGCGGCTGTTGTTGTTATACCAAAACTGGCAAGAACACCATCAGGGTCAATAGCGGCACATGTTTCTGTGACAAGGGCTGGAAAATGGGCTGTGACAAAAGCTAGCTGGAAGCCACAGCTAAAGAACCCTATGAAAATCATGATGTAATTTGGGTCTTTTGCAGCGCGCGTGATGATTTGACCAAGCGTTTCCTCTAACTCAGCCTTTGATGCCTTATAATCACTTTTCAGAAACGGCAAACACATAACCGAAGCGATGATGATAAAGGCAAAGATGACAAAAACCTCTGACCAATGCATACCAGACAGCAAATATTGCGCCAAAGGGGGGCCAACAACTTGGCCAGCACTACCTGCCGCGGTTGTAATGCCAAGTGCAAGCGAGCGGTGCTTATCTGAGGCGGCTCTGCCAACAACGCCAAGAAGAACACCAAAACCAGTGCCAGCAATACCAAATCCAACAAGCACTTCAAGGAGTTGATGCTCAAAAGATGAGACTGAATAAGCGCTGAATAACAGACCAGCGGCATAAAATCCGATACCAATTAAAATGGCGCGCCTGTCCCCTAAGCGTTCCGCAAACGCACCAAACAACGGTGTTGCGAGACCCCATGCGAGGTTTTGAATAGCGATAGCAAGTGAAAAGTCACTACGAAGCCAACCCAAATCTGATGCAATAGGAATTTGAAAGACGCCAAAACTGGCTCTGACCATAAAGCTTAAGAAAAGTACAAGGCTTGATGCAATGAGGATAGGCGTAAAAATATTATCTGATTTTTTCACAACAGACTGTTGCATAGCTTTTCCTTTCTTGGATGTATCACTCAGTATATAATTTGTTTTTGATTTCAGGCGAACAAAAAATGAAATAGATTTTTGAAATGTGAAAACCATGATCTATAGTTATCATCAAGAACAATTTAGGGAGTCCGGAAATGAAAAGATTTCTTTCCATTATTGCAACAACTATGACAGTTGCATTGGCTGTTGGTTCAGCAAATGCCGCCGATGTTACTTTGCGTTTTCACCAGTTTTTATCTCTAAAGGCTGACATTCCAGCTAGAGGGATTGAGCCTTGGATTAAAAAGATCGAAGAAGAATCCAACGGCCGCATTAAAATTGAGCATTATCCATCAATGCAACTTGGTGGCGCGCCGCCATCATTATATGGACAAGCACGCGATGGTGTTGTTGACATCATTTGGACAGTGCTTGGCTATACTCCTGGACTTTTCCCAACGGCAGAGGCGTTTGAGCTTCCATTTATGACAGGTGATGCTGAGAGCAGCTCTGTTGCTTTGCAAAAATATATGGAAGCCTATGGCATGGATGATTTTAAGGATGTCCATCCACTTGGATTCCACACACATGGACCGGGCATCATGCATGTGAAAGGCCCAGCCATTAAACAGATCAGCGATCTTAAAGGCAAAAAGCTACGTGGCCCAACACGTGTCATTACAGGCATGCTAGGCGAGCTTGGCGCCACACCAGTTGGTATGCCAGTGCCAGCTGTGCCTGAGTCTTTGTCAAAAGGTGTAATTGATGGCGCTGTTATTCCTTATGAAGTATCTGTGCCGTTGAAAATCGCCCAATTGACAGACTCACATACTGGGTTTGAGGGTGACACAGGCCTGTATACAGCAACATTTGGCGTTATCATGAACAAACAAGCCTATGAGAATATGCCAGCAGATTTGCGTGCTATCATGGATAAGCATTCAGGTGTGGCAATGGCGCGCTTATTCGGCCGCGCTATGGATGAAGCTGATGTAAATGGCCTTCGCATTGCAAAAGAATCTGGCAATGAAGTTGTGGAAATCAGCATGGCTGACAAAGCGAAATGGGTGGAAGCTGTTCAGCCTGTAATCGATGGTTGGATTGCAGAAATGAATGGTAAAGGCCTAGATGGTCAAGGTCTATATGATGCCGCAAAAGCAGCAATCGCAGCAGAAAAATAAGATATAGCAACTTCTTATTGACGATACATTCAAACCCGCCCTTGTGAAAATCTTGCAGGGGCGGTTTTTCATCTAGTCACAAGCCTCAATAGGTGAGATAAGTCGAGCTATGATAAAGATATCTCTTATTCAAAAGCAGCTTGAAAAGCTGTGTAAAGCATTTGCACTAGCTGGTGGCTTTATGCTGATTGTTCTGGCGTTGCTGACTGTGATATCTGTTATTGGACGCACCATTAATGCCTATGGCTTTGGCCCCATACAGGGCGATTTTGAACTGGTAGAAAATGGCACGGCTTTTGTTGTTTTTTGCTCACTGCCTTACTGTCAAATCCGTTTTGGCCATGTTAGCGTTGATATCTTATCTCGGCGGTTTCCAGCAATGCTATCTTGGATCATTTCCCTTATCAGTCAGTTTGGCATGATGGTCATTGCTATCATCATTACACGCCAGTTATATCTTGGCATGGTTGACAAATACAACTGGGGCGAAACATCCTTTATTCTTGCCCTACCTGCATGGTGGGGTTATGCGGCTGTTCTACCTGCTAGCATTTTGTGGAGTGTGGTGTGCTTGTTCACAGTCCTAATCGTCATAGCAAATAACCCACATAAAGTTGCAAGCTGATGTCATCATTTGAAATTGGATTATACGCATTACCAGTGATGCTGATGCTGATACTTGCAAGAGTGCCTATTATGCTATCCATGCTTGTGGTTGGTATTTTCGGGCAATATCTTATTTTAGGCAATTGGAACCCCTTTTTTGCCCAGATGAAGACAGTCACTTATTCAACATTTTCAAACTATTCATTATCTGTCATTCCCATGTTTCTTCTGATGGGACAGTTTGCCTCTAGAGGCGGCATGTCAAAAGCGCTATTCCGCGTTGCTAAAACATTTGTAGGTCACAGGCGTGGCGGGTTGGCACAAGCTGCCATTGTGGCATGTGGCGGCTTTGGTGCCATATGTGGCTCATCTCTGGCAACTGCGGCAACAATGGGGCAAGTGGCACTTCCTGAATTGCGCAAACATGGCTATTCAAACAAATTATCAACAGCTGTTCTTGCCGCCGGAGGCACGCTAGGGGTGCTTATTCCACCCTCTGTGGTTTTGGTTATTTATGCCATCCTGACAGAACAAAATATCGCGAAATTATTCATCGCTGCTTTTATCCCCGGTTTCTTGGCTATTTTTGGCTATATGGTCACAATTTGGATATTGGCACGCTTATGGGAAAAGGATGAGGTTCCCATAAAACGCGCATCTGTAGCTGAAAGATTAATAGCCTTGAGAGATATTTGGCCCGTTATTGGCATTTTTATGCTGGTTATTGGCGGCATCTATCTTGGCTGGTTCACCCCGACTGAAGGTGCGGCAGTCGGCGCTAGCGCAACTGGCCTTTATACATTTATCAATGGCGAGTTAGATAAGGATGGTTTCATAAACGCTATATTGGAGACAGCTACCTCTACGGCCATGATATTTGCCATTTTGTTAGGTGCGGCTGTATTTAACAGTTTTCTTGCCTTCTCGCGCGTACCTTTCGAAGCAGCCTCATTCATTCAAGATATGAATGCAAATCCGTGGATTGTTCTGTCGGTTATCCTTATTCTATATCTTATCCTTGGTTGTTTCATGGACAGCCTCTCCATGATTATTTTGACCATTCCTGTGTTTTTCCCTGTGTTCCAGACGCTAGATTTCGGCATGACACCTGAAAATGCCGCCCTTTGGTTTGGTGTTCTGGTGCTGATCGTTGTCGAAGTTGGCCTGATAACGCCGCCAGTGGGCATGAATTTATTTGTGATCAATAAATTGGCTAAGGATGTGCCGTTATCAGAGAGCTTTAAAGGGGTTCTGCCATTTGTGCTTAGTGATCTCGTGCGCGTTGTTATCCTAACTGCATTTCCAGCGATCACGTTATTTGCGGTTCATATGTTATTTTAGGTGAAAGAGATGACGTTGAAAATTGACCATTTC
>WTHW01000012.1 GCA_011526395.1 Alphaproteobacteria bacterium | reverse complement strand
GTATGAGCGTGGCAGGCTTTTACCATATATATTGCCGTCTGCTTTTATTGGTACAGCAATAGGTGCCTTGCCGGGTATTGGGTCTACACTTGCAGCAACGCTTGGATACACCAATGGTAAAAAGCGCCATCAAAGAGTAAAAGAGCAAACTGAGCCAGATTTTGGAGAAGGCGCCATTCAGGGAATTGCGTCCACTGAAGCCGCTAATTCGGCCGTTTCAGGCGCCAATCTGATACCTGTTCTTTCACTTGGCATTCCTGGAAATGCAGCTGCTATATTCCTTATTTTAGCTATGGAAACAGTGGATGGTCTTAATCCAGGCCCATCTGTTTTTCGCCTTCCATCAGAGGGTATAAATAGTGAAATGGTTATGGCTTTTGGCATATTTACACTCATGATCTTGGCCAATTTCACAAATTGGATTTTTGGCGGCCATGTTATGCAAATGATGTCTGTGATGGCACGTGTACCAAAGCAAATTCTTATGCCAACAGTCTTTTTAGTCACTATCACAGCCGTATATGCACAAGAAACATCACTTTATGCAATTATTTGCTTGCTGGGATTTGGCCTGCTAGGTTTGGCAATGCGCCTCACGAACATACCTGTTCTGCCATTTATAATTGCCTATATTTTAGGTGGTATTTTAGAGCGGACAGCGCGTCAGGCTTTCGCCTCAACAGGTGCTGATCCATATTTTTTATTTTCCAGCCCTATTGCCACAATATTCATGATAATGGCGGTGGTAATTATAATTATGTTCTCTCGTGGAAGGCGTCAAAAATGACTCGACCGAATATTTTGTTTATCACAGCCGACCAACATCGTGCTGATTGTCTCGGCATTGAGGGGCGAAACATCAAAACGCCACACCTTGACAAGTTAGCACAGCAAGGCACCCGTTTTCATAATGCAATCACACCTTGTGTCATATGCCAACCAGCGAGGGCTTCAATTCTTACTGGTCAGTTGCCGCGCACACATGGTGTTCATGATAATGGCATAGACCTTTTGCCAGAAATTGGCGAAGCCGGTTTTGCAGGAAGTTTGGCAAAGTCAGGATATAAAACAGCCTATTTTGGTAAGGCACATTTTTCTACTTATCATACCTTCGCTGATGAAGGTACAGGCACCCCAGAATGCTTGAAGAGTTCTGCTCAATATTCTGAAGATTGGAATGGTCCATATATGGGATTTGAGCATGTTGAATTGATGCTTGTAGGGCATAATTGGTTTTTGCCTGAGGAGCCGCCAAGAGGCCAGCATTATGAGAGATGGTATCATAAAAATGGAAGAGGTGAGCAGCTAAACAAGCTCTATTGGGAAAATGCTAAAGACACCAAAGGTGCTGCGCAAACATGGCATTCTAAATTGCCAGTTGCATTTCATAATTCAACTTGGACTGCAGATAGAGCGATATCATGGCTGCAAGAAGATGGGCGTGGTGAAGATCCGTTTTGTGCTTGGGTTAGCTTTCCTGACCCTCACCATCCATTTGATGCACCAGAGCCTTGGTCACACCTTCATGATCCCAAAGAGGTTGATCTGCCAAAATACCGAAGACGCAACTTTGAAGGGCGACCTTGGTGGCATGAACAAGTTCTGACAGCCGAGCCCACTGGGAGTAAGAAAAACGCCGAAACACGTAAAAAGTACTCTCGCATACCAGAGCAAACTGACGAACAACTAGCAGAAATCATCGCTAACACTTATGGGCAGATCGCTTTGATTGATCATCAGGTGGGACGCTTAATGGAAGCGTTAGAAGACCAAGGTCTAGCAGATAACACAATTGTTATTTACAGCTCCGACCATGGTGATTGGTTGGGGGATCACGGCCTGATATTAAAGGGGCCAATGCATTATGAGGGTCTTCTTCGCATTCCATTAATTTTGAGAGGGCCAAACATTAAAGCAGGTGCCATCTGTGATGAGCCGGTTTCTACACTAGATTTATCTGCCACATTTTGTGACTACGCCAATACCGCATCTCAGCTTCCCCAGCACGGCCAATCTTTACGTCCTGTGCTAGAGGAAAACAAAACAAGAGACTATGCGCTAAATGAATGGGAATTACTTCCAACCAGAACGGGTGTTGCATTATCTTTGCAAACTGTCCGCACCAAAACTGCTAAGTTAACGATTGATAGAAATACAATGGCCGGCGAGCTATACATTCTGTCTGAAGACCCACATGAGTTGGCCAATCAATTCGATAACCCAAACTACAGGTCGTTAAGAGAAGAGCTTATCAGCATGCTAGATAAACGTCCAAATGATTACAGAGAAAATCAAATTCAAGTTGGCATGGCATAAATCGATAGTTCGTATTGTGCAATGTTGCTTGCAAAATACTGGCTTTAATCCACTACAGAAAATGTACTACCTGGCACTTGCTTTATCTCTGACAGGTCCTCTTTATCAAAGCCCTCGATACAGCCAGTATTAAAACCTATCTTGCCATCAGATCGTTTATAATGATGTGTGTAAATCCCGCATTTGCTGCAAAAATAGTGTTTGGCAACATTTGAATTGAATTGATAAAGGCTTAGTGATTCTTCACCGGTTAACAGGTTAAAGTTTTCAGGCTCCGCAAACCCCATCAGAGCGCCTTTGCGTTTGCAAATTGAACAATCGCATACAGCACCAAACTCTACGTCTGTAGAGATTTCGTAAGTGACCGAGCCGCAGTGGCATGAGCCTTTATATTGTTTCATTTTGAAAACCTTTTACGCTGGAAATGTTGACGCTAGTTGATAGAGTACCTTGTTTCCTTCTGTGGCGTCCACATAATAAAATTGTTTTTATCCCTTGTGATTGCCCTTAACTCGCCAAGGGCATTGAACCTGCTGATTGGTTATCAAGTGTTGTTTTAAGATAATGTGCAAGTGATTTCATGGCAGAAACACCAGCCCGTTGTTCAGCTTCGCTATTATAGTTGGTGTTAGTATTTATGTCGTAAAAATAAGGTTGACCATTTGAATCTCGCACAAACTCAAAGGCAGCAACATCAAGGCCTTGCTCTTTCATCACCTGCTGCATTTTTGGGATTGTTTGCTGGCCAATGATGCTTCCTTCGAACGAAGTGTCGATATCAAAAGCATGTTTTGGTTTTTGAGTGGTTGGGCAGAAATCATCGCCAATCGCACACACATCAGCAGGACAAAGCTCAAACCCATTTGATGTGTCAACATTCACAGCATATAGAAATTCACCGCCAATAAACTCAACGCGCGTAATCACCTCATCAGCTGGTTTTATATATTGTTGTAATAAGGTGATGCCATCCACTGAATCCTCATACTGGCTACTATTGATATGTTCGATAGCCGCTTCTTTTGATTTGATGAGTTGAACACCAAGTCCTTTGCCAGCTCTATTATGCTTTGTGATAACATCATCAAAAGGCATCTTGTCATAGGCGTCCAGAATGTCATCACGATTGGATACTGCGATGGTATGTGGCACAGATAGGCCGACCTCTTGCAGAGCTGCATATTGCACTAGTTTTGATATTTCCAAATTCAATGCAGTTCTGCCATTTAGGGTTTTGCGCCCTTGGCTTTCCAGCCATGCTAACAGACCAACAGTCATTTCGGGTGCAAATCGGTTCCCTCTTGTATGAGATGAAGCGCTCATCCTGTTATAAAAAATCCCTGATGGCGCAGACTTCGATATATCGATTATGGACTGGCTCATATCCCAATCTTCAAAAGCAACGCCTAATAGCTCTAGCTCTTGAAATAGGGGCGTGGTCCATTCTTGATTTTCATGAATGACATGAATGGCTGGAACTGATTTTGTGATATTTTTTGACATTTTTGCACCTCACTTAAGGGTGGCAAACTAGCAAAATTACACTCAAAATGACATTCAGGAAGGTCTATACAAAAAACAAATTTACTGATTGGCCGATTAATTAGTAAAATTTACTATTGCCGAAATTTTAGGAAGAAAAAAATCCCAACAAAAAAACAGGGCCCAATTTTTGAGCCCTGTTTTTGTCTAGGAGGACATTTTGTAATTATTTTTCAGCTAGTTAAAACTGATTCATTGTGTTGTCTTCGCCAGAGGCAAGCAACGCCATATCGCCTGAGAAATATTCCTTATGATCATCGCCTATGTTTGAGCCAGCAAGATCTTGGTGTTTCACAGATGCCATGCCACGGCGAATTTCACGGCGTTGAACATCGCGGACATAAGCAAGCATGCCTAAATCACCAAAGTAACCTTCTGATAAGACATCGGTTCCAAGTGCTGTGTCATGGTATGTTGGCAGCGTAATTAAATGGTGGAAAATGCCAGCTTCTCTAGAACCATCAGCTTGGAATGATTGGACAAGTTTATCTGCTTCTTGTGCTAGTTCACTATCATCATATTTCGGATCCATAAGCCCTTGCGGGTTTTCAGCCGGGTCCGGGTAAGATGAGACGTCTTTGCCAGCGGCTACCCATTCTTCATGAACTTGTTTGCGGAAATTTAATGTCCAGTTAAAGCTTGGTGAATTGTTATATACTAACTTAGCATTTGGCATTACTTCGCGGATGCGGCTGACCATGCCCCCAATTTGGGCAACGTTTGGACGCTCTGTTTCGATCCACAGCATATCTGCACCATTCTGAAGCGATGTAATGCCATCTAGAACGCATCTGTCCTCGCCAGTGCCTTGTCTGAATGCATATAGGCCATTTGGCAGTCTGACAGGCTTGTATGCTTTTCCGCCCTTTGTGACAACTTGTTCGCCTTGCTTGAGCGAGGCTAGGTCAGAAATTTCTTCCAATTCTAGGAAAGAATTATATTGATCAGCTAAATCACCAGCTTTTTGTGATACAGGAATTTTCTGTGTTAGGCCTGCGCCTAGGCTATCTGTTCTTGCTACAATGACACCATTATCAACGCCAAGCTCTAAGAAGGCGTAGCGAACAGCATTGATTTTTGACAAGAAGTCTTCATGCGGCACAGTCACCTTGCCATCCTGATGGCCACATTGCTTTGCGTCAGATACTTGGTTTTCTAGCTGGATACAACAAGCCCCTGCTTCAATCATGCGCTTTGCAAGCAAATAGGTGGCCTCTTCATTGCCGAAACCAGCATCAATATCAGCAATAATTGGAACGATATGTGTTTCATGATTATCAATCGCTGCAATTGCGGCGTCGACGTCACCGCCATTTGCGCGCGCATTATCAAGGTCAGCAAATAAGTGGCGCAATTCACGTGCATCAGCTTGGCGTAAGAAGGTGTAAATCTCTTCAATAAGGCCAGAAACAGCTGTTTTTTCATGCATTGACTGATCTGGAAGTGGGCCAAAATCAGAGCGAAGGGCGGCAACCATCCAGCCTGATAAATATACATATGATTTGTCAGTTGTTTTGCGGTGACGTTTGACAGCCATCATCATTTGCTGTGCAGTGAAACCGTGCCAGCATCCTAATGATTGAGTGTAGTTGCTGCTATCAGCATCATATTCTGCCATGTCCTTACGCATGATGTCAGCGGTGTAACGTGCAATGTCTAAGCCCGTTTTAAAACGATTTTGTATTTCCATGCGTGCAGCATATTCGGGCTTTATGGCGCCCCAGCTCTTACCAGCTGCTCCTATAATTTTTGCTTTTTGCTCTACAAGATTTAGATAGTTGCTCATACTTGGCTCCTGCAATTTTATCCATACTCTGGCATGGCGCTGTGCTCGACATCATTTGGCTCTGAAGCTAACAAAAGAGGGTTATCCAATCCCCATATGTTATATCGTGCCGGTGCTTGTCATGCGCTTAACAACGGTCCCACCGATTAGCTGCCCGCAAGGCTGCAGGCGATATCGTAGATAACAATCTGTTACAGGAAATGCTAAGAAATAAGTGTAATGTTTTTAAATTGTAAATATTTACACAAACATTTAGTAAATTTTGTGTTTTTTGTTATTGAAAATATTTACCAC
>WTHW01000028.1 GCA_011526395.1 Alphaproteobacteria bacterium | reverse complement strand
CAAGCCCGCATTATTCACGCTCATCTCCTTATCCAACAGATGTTGCGAAAATGGTCATGGCGCCGATTTTGCATGTGAATGGTGATGATGCTGAAGCGGTTGTTCACGCGGCGCGTATTGCGATTGAATTCCGCCAGACATTTGGCGTGGATGTGGTTCTTGATATCTTCTGTTATCGCCGCTTTGGCCATAATGAAGGTGACGAGCCAGCTTTCACACAGCCACAAATGTATAAACAGATTGCCTCTCAGCGCTCAACTCGTGAAATTTATGGTGACCAGCTCATCAGCGAAGGCGTGCTAACAAGAGATGAAGCGCAAGCTATCATTGATGCTCATAATGCGCATCTGAATGAAGAGTTTGAAATTGGCGCAACCTACAAGCCAAATAAAGCAGATTGGCTAGAAGGCCAATGGACAGGCATCAAGACAGCCACAACAGGTCCGCGTCGCGGCGAGACAGATGTCGCGCTTGATATGTTACATAAAATTGGCGATGTGATGACAACAGTCCCAGAGGGCTTGCAGATTCATAATAAATTGCGCCGTGTGATCGATGGACGCAAACAAGCCATCACATCAGGTCAGGGCATTGATTGGTCAACAGCTGAACATCTAGCCTTTGGCTCACTCTTGCTTGAAGGTGTGCCAGTACGCCTGTCAGGACAAGATTCCTGCCGTGGTACCTTCAGCCAAAGACATGCAGTCTTTGTGGATCAGGCCACAGAAGAACGTCACACACCTTTGATGCATTTATCAGATGATCAAGGTGCGTTTGAGGTGATTGACTCGCCGCTATCAGAAGCCTCAGTTATGGGGTTTGAATATGGCTTTGCCCAAGCAGAGCCAAATGCGCTTGTCATGTGGGAAGCACAATTTGGTGATTTTGCCAATGGCGCACAGGTTGTGGTTGACCAGTTTATCTCCTCTGGCGAGGCAAAATGGCTTCGCATGAACGGTCTTGTTCTGCTATTGCCTCACGGTTATGAAGGGCAAGGGCCAGAACATTCATCTGCGCGTCTTGAACGCTATCTCCAGCTATGTGCCGAAGATAATATGCAGGTGGTGAATTGCTCAACACCAGCAAATTATTTCCATGTCTTGCGCCGTCAAATGAATCGTGACTTCAGAAAGCCACTTGTCATGATGACGCCAAAATCATTATTGCGTCACAAATCATGTGTCTCATCTCTTGATGATTTTGGACCTGGCACAAGCTTCCACCGTATTCTTGACGAATCAAATGCCGCTATCAAAGACAAGGCTGTCACAAGAGTGGTGCTATGTTCTGGCAAAGTTTATTATGACCTAGAAGCCAAACGCAGTGAATTGGGCTTGAATAACGTCAAGCTTGTGCGTGTAGAACAATTATATCCATTTGCGTCTGATACCTTGCAGGAAATCTTGGCAAAGACACCAAAAGCAGAAGTTGTATGGTGCCAAGAAGAGCCGCAAAATATGGGCGCGTGGCATTTTGTGCGTGATGATATTGAACAAGCAATGGGTAAGGCAAAGCTATCAGAAAGCCGCCCTTATTATGCTGGCAGACCAAGTGCGGCATCTCCTGCGACCGGGTCAGCCTCTCGTCACGCCAAAGAGCAAAATGATCTTGTAATGCAAGCATTATCGGCAACATATAAATAAGAATGAAAAAGTTGCGCCCATGCGCGCATAGTAAAAAGTAGGCTTAGGAAGGATAACTGTCATGGCGATTGAAATCACAGTCCCAGTATTGGGGGAGTCAGTTGTTGAAGCAACCATCGCACGTTGGATTAAAAAAGCAGGCGACGCTGTCGCGGCTGATGAGCCAGTGGTGGAATTGGAAACAGATAAAGTCACATTGGAAGTGCCAGCGCCTGTTAATGGCACGCTAACTGATATCATTGCCGCTGAAGGGGCAACGGTTGAAGTGGGCGCCTTGCTTGCCACAATGACAGAAGGCAGCGCACCAGCAAAAGCACCAGCAAAAGAATCAGCCCCTGCCGAATCCAAATCAGAGCCAGCACCTGCGCCTGCGCCAACACCGGCACCAACGCCAGCACCGGCCGCATCATCTGCTGTGCAAACATTATCTCCTGCTGTGCGCCGCCTGATTGATGAAAATAATCTGAATCCGGCAGCTATCCCAGCCACTGGTAAGGACGGGCGCCTGACAAAATCAGATGTACAAGACGCCATCGCAAAGGGCATTGGCAAAGCATCATCACCAGCCGCCTCATCAGCGCCAGCTGTGGCAGGGCCTCGTAATGATGACCCGCGCGAAGAGCGTGTACCAATGTCACGTTTGCGCCGCATCATCGCCCAACGCTTGAAAGAGGCACAAAACACAGCCGCTATGCTCACAACCTTTAACGAGGTTGATATGACAGAGCTGATGAAATTGCGCTCAGAATATAAAGAGGATTTTGAGAAAAATCACGGTGCGCGTCTTGGCTTTATGGGCATGTTTGTCAAAGCCGCTATCACAGCGCTTGGTGAATATCCTGCTGTGAATGCTGAAATTCATGGTGATGATATTATTTACAAAAATTTCTATAATATCGGGGTGGCTGTTGGCACACCGCAAGGTCTTGTTGTGCCAGTTCTAAAAGATGCCCAAGATCTCAGCCTATCTGATATTGAAAAAACAATTGCCGATTTTGGTATGCGTGCGCGTGATGGCAAGCTTGGTCCTGCTGACATGATGAATGGCACATTTACCATTTCCAACGGGGGTGTTTATGGCTCATTAATGTCGACCCCTATTATCAATCCACCACAATCAGCGATTTTGGGTATGCATAAAATCCAAAAACGTCCTGTGGCTGTTGGTGATAAGATTGAAATCCGCCCTATGATGTATCTGGCATTGTCTTATGACCATCGTATCATTGATGGTCGTGAAGCTGTGTCCTTCCTTGTCCGTATTAAGGAATCAATCGAAGACCCACGCCGCTTACTACTAGGAGTATAAGCTTATGTCTCATTTTGATCTCATTGTTATCGGTGCAGGGCCCGGCGGTTATGTTGCCGCGATACGTGCTGCACAATTAGGTATGAAAGTTGCCTGTGTTGACAAGCGCGAGACGCTTGGTGGCACTTGTTTGAATGTCGGATGCATCCCGTCAAAGGCGTTATTGAACACATCTGAAAAATATGCAGATGCTGCCAATGGCCATCTTGATCATATGGGCATCTCATTTGGCAAAGTCGCGCTTGATCTTGAAGCGATGATGGCGTCAAAGGATAAGATCGTCAAAACCCTAACAGGCGGCATTGAGATGCTGTTCAAAAAGAACAAAGTCACACGCCTGACAGGGACAGCCAAGATCACTAAATCAGGCGAGGTGACTTTGACAGATGGCGCTGATAAAGGCACTTATCAGGCTGATAAAATCCTGATTGCCTCTGGCTCTGTGCCAACAAGCCTGCCAAATGTTGAGATTGACGAGACGAAAATCGTCTCATCCACAGGCGCGCTTACCCTCACCAAAGTGCCAAAGAAGATGGTTGTCATCGGCGCTGGCTATATTGGTCTTGAGATGGGATGTGTCTGGTCACGTCTTGGTGCTGAGGTGGAAGTCATTGAATATCTGCCACGCATCTTGCCTGGCATGGATAGCGAAGTGGCCACAAAATTCAAAAGCCTGATGCAAAAGCAGGGCCTCACATTCACGCTTTCAACAGCTGTAAAATCAGCCAAAGCCACAGCCAAAGGTGTCACTTTGACTCTCGCTGATGCAGATGGCAGCAATGAGCGAGACTTAGCATGTGATGTCGCGCTCGTCTCAGTGGGACGCAAAGCTGCTACTGAAGCGCTTGGTCTTGATAAGCTTGGTGTTGCGCTCAATGAACGTGGCCAAATTTTGGTTGATGAAGATTTTGAGACAAATATCTCTGGCATTTATGCCATTGGTGACGTTATCGAAGGTCCGATGCTTGCCCATAAGGCAGAAGAAGATGGCGTGGCCGCTGTTGAGATTATGGCAGGCATGGCAGGTCATGTTGATTATGATCATGTTCCCGGCATCGTCTATACTAGCCCAGAGGTGGCAACACTCGGCATGACCGAAGAGGCACTAAAAGATGCTGGCATTGATTATAAAAAAGGAAGCTTTCCTTTCATGGCCAATAGCCGCGCCAAAGCCACAGGTCACACAGATGGGTTTGTGAAAATGCTTGCCTGCGCCAAAACTGACAAGGTGCTAGGCGTGCATATCATCGGCCATGAAGCAGGCACACTCATCCATGAATGTGCAACAGCGATGGCCTTTGGTGCGTCATCTGAAGATATTGCAAGAACCTGTCATGGTCACCCAACAATGAACGAGGCTGTCAAAGAAGCAGCGCTCGCCGTTGATGGCCGGGCAATTCATATCTAAGCCTCATCTTTTTTTAAGACTTTGCTCTGGGGTGTGTTTGATGATGCACCTCAGCAAGCCGCGCTTTATCAATATGGGTATAGCGCTGTGTCGTCGATAGGCTTGCATGACCAAGAAGCTGTTGGATGGCACGCAAATCACCGCCCCCTGATAGTAGCGATGTTGCAAAGGCATGGCGAAGCGCATGCGGCGTTGTATGTTCTGGCAGGCCAGCGGCAAATCGCAAATCCTCAACACAACGTTGCACAGCGCGCGGGCCAAGCGCATTGCCTCTGCTTGATAAAAACAACGCACCGCCGCCGCCTGTATCAAATGGGCATTGCGCAAGATAGCTATCTATCGCTGTGCTGATAATCGGCAATAGGGGGACATCTCGTGCTTTGCCGCCTTTTCCGATGATTCGCACCCACTCTTTAAAGGGCGCCTCATCCATGCGCAAAGACAGCGCTTCTGAAAGGCGCAAACCCGCCCCATAAAGCAACAATAACACAGCATAATCACGTTGTTTTTGCCAGCCATCACTTCTTCGATTGGCAAGCGCAGATAACATCGCATCTGTTTGTGCCATGCTAATGGCTTTTGGCAATGGCGCTGGTATTTTTGGTGCTTTCATCCAGCTAAAATCATCAAGGTCTAGATGTTTTTGCCGCAGGCCAAACCGGTAATAAGAGCGTAATGTTGAAATACGGCGCGCCATCGTTGTCCGCGCCAGCCCCTTATTTTGTAAGTGCGCGAGGTATTTTCGAAAAATGGCACGATTTGGCTGTGCGGCAGGTGCGCCTTGTGCGGCGAGGAAGGCGAAATAATCCTCTAAATCACGTTGATAGGCTAGCAAGGTATTTTCAGGATAGCGGCGCTCATTTGTCAGCCATGCCAGCCAGTCACTTTGCCACTCATCTGCCATTACGTCAGTGCCCGATTTTGATAAGTTGCCTCCAGCAAGCTAAGCAGACTAACCCCCACCATTTCAGATAAATGAAGCAAGATTGATTTGCCCTTATCATTGGTAAAGCTATCTGCTTGCTTGCCACCAAGTATCAAAAAAGTTTGCGAGATAGGAGATGGCAGCTGATCAGGCAGGCGCAAGATAGCAATCGATTCTGCATCAATCGCTGATATCTCTTGCAGGGATTGTGGCGGCTTTCCCATATAAATAACATCATCACCAATCAGCGCATTCATCTCAGCCTGCGGCATTGTGATAAAGCCATGTGATTCTGCTGTTGGGAAGGCGACCTCTTGTGGCATTAGGATAAAACAGCTCGACAGCCCAAAGATCAAAGGTAGCTCTTCATTCACCATTTGCGAGAAGCCAGCCAAATCATGACATGCCAACAAGCCCAAAGTTGCAAAATGCAAATCTTGCCAATGCAACATATTCTCAGCCGCCACTGTCAATAATGACTGGTTAGCCTGCAAAGCATCACGTGCTTCTTGGCGTGCTTTATCTGTGATTTTCGAGGTAATATCGATGATATTGGCACCTGTTCGCGCCGGCACAAGAGCGGGGAATTGCACCCCTCTCTTGACCAATTCATCAGCATGATGCGTCAAAAAATCTGGATGTGAAGCCAAATACTCTATCAGGCGTGTCTCATCAATTTTCGACATGTTTGACGCTCACCTTTTTTAAATATAGGCGCTAGCCCTTACAGGATCGACTGGCCTGTTTTTTGCCAATCTGCCAAAAAGGCTGACAGACCGCTATCTGTTAGGGGGTGATGATACATCTTGTCCAAAATCGCTGGCGGCAATGTCACAACATCAGCAC
>WTHW01000082.1 GCA_011526395.1 Alphaproteobacteria bacterium | reverse complement strand
GTATTTATATCTGTGTTAATAATTTAACACAAAGTAGTTTTATGGATGACCTGTTGGTGTTGTTTCCTGAGAAGCCAGAATTGGAAATGTCAGGCAGTAAGGTGCGCAGATAGGTCAGACAGCAAAAAGTGATATCGCAAGAAACCATGGCAAGCAAAAATAACAATGATGAAAAACAACAGCGTGCAGACAGATTAAGTCAGGCATTGCGTGATAATTTATTCAAACGCAAAGCCCAAGCGCGCAAACGCTCATCAGCATCATCAGATAAAGACAAACCCATCGCCCCTCAAAAGGATAACAGCTAGATGGCGCAGTTACATATCACAGGCGGCCAAAAGCTAGAGGGCGAGATCATTGTATCAGGCGCAAAAAATGCAGCCCTGCCATTATTATGCGCTGGTCTGATGACCGATGAGACGCTAACGCTCACAAATATGCCAGATTTATCTGATACAAGATTAATGGCGCGCCTGCTCGCAAATCATGGGCTAGATATTGATTTTGCTGACAATCAAATCACGCTTGGCGGTGCGGCAACACAATTTGATGCGCCTTATGATCTGGTGTCCGCGATGCGCGCCTCAGTCCTAGTGCTAGGGCCATTGCTAGCTTGTTATGGGCAAGCGCGTGTCTCATTGCCCGGCGGCTGTGCGATTGGCTCGCGCCCTGTTGATCTTCATATCAAGGCGATGCAGTCACTAGGCGCTGTTGTTGAACTCGCAGATGGCTATATTCAAGCGCGCGCACCTCATGGGTTAAAGGGTGCTGATATCATGTTCCAAACAGTCTCAGTTGGCGCGACAGAAAATGCGATGATGGCAGCTGTCTTGGCCTCTGGTCAGACAAAAATTATCAATGCCGCAAGAGAACCTGAGATCATTGATTTAGGTGAATGCCTCAATAAAATGGGTGCGAAAATCACTGGTCATGGGACAGATATCATCACCATCGAAGGTGTCGAAAAACTTCATGGCGCAACCCATGCCGTTATCCCTGACAGAATAGAGGCAGGCAGTTTCATGATTGGCGCTGCCATGACAGGTGGCGCACTGACATTGCGTAACGCCAAAGCAGAGCATCTTAGCGCACTTATCGCTGTGTTGACAGAAGTGGGTGTTATCATCCGCCATGGTGATGATTGGATTGCTGTTGATAAAAGCCCATCACTAAAAGCTGTTGATATCGAAACAGCGCCTTATCCCGGTTTTCCAACAGACCTTCAAGCGCAATATATGGCATTGATGAGTGTCGTGGATGGCTATGCCCGTATCTCAGAGACAATCTTTGAAAATCGCTTTATGCATGTGCCAGAATTGATGAGGATGGGAGCTGATATTGATATTGAAGGCTCACTCGCTATCGTTCGGGGCAGGGCAGGTGGCTTAACAGGAGCTCCTGTCAGAGCAACAGATCTGCGTGCTTCAATCTCGCTTGTGCTAGCTGCCTTATGTGCCACAGGGACAACTGAAATCAGTGAAATCTATCACCTAGATAGAGGCTATGCTGACCTTGAGGCGCGATTAAAGATGTGTGGTGCGCATATGACGCGAACCACAGACGGCGGATAAAAGGGGCGCTAGCTGCTTATGGCCAATCAAACAGACGATAAAGCCATTAAACTCGTTCTTCGCTCAAGCGATGATGTCACAATGCTGTCTGCTTTCTTGCAAGATGGTCTGGTATCACATCAAGATATTCATTTTGATAAAGCGCGTTCAGAGGTATTGATGGTCATTGATCGGTATCGCTGGGAACAAGATGCAGAGCGCCGCGAACGTGTTTTAATGGGTCTTCGTATTGGCAAGGTATCTGCAATGCGCCAGAAAAAGATGGCAGGTGCAGACCCCCTCAATAAAGCGCCATCATTTTACAATTTGCTTAATCTAGCTTATGAACAAGGCCAAGATGGGTCAAAATCATTAAACTTCATTTTCTCTGGTGGGGCAGCGCTGCAAATTGCCATAGATGATTTAATGATGAGCGCTGGTGATATAGCACCGCCACGGCCAGCAATGGCAAGACCAGATCATGAAGACAAGCAAGATAGCAACGATAAATCAAAAGATTAGAGTTAGAACCATGACTGAAAAATATGTATTAGCTCTGCCAAAGGGTCGCATTCTAGATCAAATACTGCCTATCTTGGAACAGGCTGGCCTGACATTAGAAGATGCGTTTTTCGATAAAAAAGACAGACGTCTTCGCTTTGCAACAAATGATCCACAATTAGATGTTATTCGCGTGCGTAGCTTTGATGTTGCCACCTTCCTTGCCTATGGCGCGGCGCAAATGGCAGTGGCTGGCTCTGATGTTTTGATGGAATTTGATCATCCTGAAATATACGCTCCTATTGATCTTCAGGTGGGTAAATGCCGCCTTGCGGTCGCATGCCCTGTGAATGTGGCAGAGGATGATGATCCAAAAAGCTGGAGCCATCTTCGCGTTGCCACAAAATACCCAAATGTGACAGCACAGCATTTTGCAAATCGTGGTGTGCAAGCAGAATGTATTAAATTAAATGGGGCAATGGAATTGGCACCCGGCATGGGATTATGCCGCCGTATTGTTGATCTGGTGGAAACAGGCTCAACACTCGTCGCAAATGGGTTGGTTGAGGTTGAACATATCGCTGATATATCATCACGATTTGCTGTTAATAGAGGAGCCTTTAAAACTAGCCCAGACTATGTTGGTGGCTGGATTGAACGCATAAGACAAGCCACTCATGACTATCATGCAAAGGCTTAAGGCGCACGAAAGCTTGACATGACATGGTGCGCCGATTGAAACATATAAAGATATGAGCAAAGAGTCTGACAATCAAAACAATGACCAAACGCGCATCGTAAAGCTTGAGCTGGAGATGGATCCGACGCGTCGCATCAGCTCGTCCAGAGAACATGAACGTGCGGTTGCGATTTTTGATTTGCTAGATGATAATCAGTTTGAGCTATTAAAGGCGTCGGGGCCATATCATTTATATTTGCGCACTGACCAACGTCACATTCATTTTGATATCCGAAATATCTCAGATGAAGTGATGGTGAATTTCTTTATGGCGCTCGGGCCATTGCGCCGCATTATGCGTGATTATTTTCAAGTCTGTGACAGCTATTATGATGCCATTCGCACAAAGTCACCATCTCAGATTCAGGCGATTGATATGGGCAGGCGTGCCTTACATGATGAAGGCTCAGAGCTACTTCAACAACGCCTCGAAAATCACGCCAAATTAGATCATGATACAGCTCGCCGTCTTTTCACATTAGTGTGCGCTTTAAGTGCAAAAGATAGCGGCTAAAAAGGAAGAGATATAATTTATGAAAACATCAATATTATATGTCTGTAACTTAAACGCTGTGCGTTCTGTATTGGCAGAATATATCACCAATAAGCATTATGGCGAGACGGTGAGCGCGCAATCATGTGGGGTGATAGCAGGCCCTCCTGATGGCTATGCAGCCTCCATTGGCCTTGAGCATCAGATTGATATCACAGAGCATGAGTCACGTTATCTCAGTGATGTTGATATCAGCCAATTTGACGAGATTATTTCCTTTTCACTTGATGCCTTCCAAGAGGTGGAAAGGCTTGATTTGCCATCAGCTGTGAAGATTGCTCATTGGGAAGTCAGAGACTTTGCAGGTATCGGACATAACAGAGATGAGCGCTTAGAAGTCTATCGCGGCCTGTTTGACGAGATAGCAACACTCATAAATGGCCATTTTAATGGGGAAAATGGCTAAATGACTTGACCTTTGTGGTCAAAATACTCAATTGTATGTGACATTAAACAACCACTGATAATGGATAAAATTGTATGGCCAAAGAAGGCGTCATCGAATTTTCGGGCACTGTAGCTGAATTGCTACCAAATGCTATGTTCCGTGTTAAGCTAGATAATGACCACGAAGTGTTAGCTCACACAAGCGGTAAAATGCGCAAAAATCGGATCCGCGTCCTTGCAGGTGATAGGGTGAATGTTGAAATGACACCCTATGATTTAACAAAAGGGCGTATTACATTCCGCTTTAAATAGTCGTCTCGCTTCAAGGCTGGTCTTTGCGTTATCATTTGATGAGCTGTCAAAGGGCCAGTTATCTGCATGATGAAACTATGTTCTCCTCATAATGAACCTGTCATACTCGCCTCGGCATCGCCAAGGCGGGTCGCACTGCTTGCACAATTAGGGCTCGTGCCGGACAGCATCATTCCTGCCGATATTAACGAAGATAACTTCCGCTCAGAGCTGCCAGCACCTTATGCAAGGCGCATGGCGCGTGAAAAGGCTGAACGTATCGCGCAAGACCATCCGGGCGCCTTTGTCATAGGCGCTGATACGGTTGTAGCATGCGGCAGGCGGATTTTACCCAAGGCAGAAACAGCCAAAACAGCTGAAGATTGTATGGATTTGCTTATGGGGCGATCTCACCGTGTATATGGCGGCATCGCCTTGGTGAAGCCGTTACATTCTGTGCCAGACGAGAAGCGTACAATCGTAAAACTAAGCCATAGCCATGTTACCATGCGACGTCTCGATCAATCAGAGTTGCGTGATTATGTCGAACATGGTGACTGGGATGGCAAAGCAGGCGGCTATGCCATTCAAGGGGCGGCGGCACAATATATCACAAAAATCTCTGGCTCCTATTCTCAGATTATGGGGCTAGATATCTATCTCATGGCAAATATGCTTAAATCCGCTGGTTTTATTTCACAAAGCACTAAGTGATGTCCTGCTTATGATAAAATCTGAATTATTTTATGATGATGATCGCGGCGCGTTATTCGAAGATGGCAAGCTCGTCGAATATTGGCCAGCATCACAAGATGATTATCATATTGGCGCGATTTGTATTCTGCGCATTACACAAATATTCAAAAAACAAAAAAGAGCGCAATGCCAGTTGCCAAACGGGGCATTGGTTAGCTTCCGTTTAACAGATGCCAAAGGCCTCAGCGTAGATTCATTCTGTTGGATTACACTAACGGCCCAGCCGCGCCAGCATAAACCATGGCAAGCAGAACAAGGCATTAGCCGCGCTGGAAAATATATTGTTCTGCACTATGGCGCCTCTGGTTTGCGCATATCTCACAAAGCCAAAGGAAACATTGATACAAAATGGCTTGATGAGGTGAAAACGCATCTGCCAGACGGGTGGGGCGGCGTCTTAAAACGCGCAAGTGCAGGCGTATCAGCTGAAGATATCGTGGCAGAGATAAAATTGCTTACAAAGGGGATAGACCTACCCCCGCCAGCTAGCATCACAGAGCCCAAAATCATCTATAACGGTGATAGCGGTTATGATTTATACTGCTTGGCAGCCGCGCCACACACTATCCTGCAACAGCAAAGCGATAACGTCTTCTGGCAAGAGATAGAAGAACAAGTCGCAGAAGCTTGCAGTCAAAATATCACACTCCCTTCAGGCGCACGCCTCAGCTTTGAGTTAACACAAGCGCTTACAGCGGTTGATGTTGATTCAGCCACAAGCCAGCTTGCACCTGCGGCACTTGCAAAGCATGTTGCGCCAGAGATTATGCGCTTTATTCGTTTGGCATGCTATTCTGGTATTATCATTGTGGATATGCCGCGTATGGGGATAAAGGATATCGCAGAGGTGCTAGAGGTCATGAGATCCTGCGCCGCAAATGATATGCGTCATCCTGATGTGCTTGGTGTCAGCCGCGCAGGTCTGATAGAGATTGTCGTAAGGCATCGTCTTGCCTATCTTGGTGATAGAGTTAGTTTTTAGGAGCTCTGACATGACTGCAAAAATTATCCAGCTATCTGATGCCAAAGAAGAGGCTAAAAAGGCCAAAAATTCAGGCACAAAATGCCCGCAATGTGGGGCATCTGCCATAAAGCCTCATACGCCATTTTGCTCACGCCGCTGTGCGCAAATTGATCTTGGCAAATGGCTGAACGAAGATTATCGGGTGCCAGCTGATGATGTCATGGATGAGGGCGATGTTGAGGCGTTAATTTCAGCGCTAGAAGAAGATAGCGATTAAAGGCATTTTTGCGTTATTTCTGCTAGACAGTGAAACAGCCATTCGCTATATCAATACGACCAAAGTTGAAACATCATCACTGATGATAGGTTCAACAACAGGTTGCCCGGGTAGCTCAGTTGGTAGAGCAGCGGATTGAAAATCCGCGTGTCGGTGGT
>WTHW01000068.1 GCA_011526395.1 Alphaproteobacteria bacterium | reverse complement strand
AAGCACACTTCGCATTGGCACATTATGCGACCTTGCCACAAATGACAGCCAAGCCGCGCTCGCTATCACAGATAGCTTTAATATGTTTGGGGCTTTGGAATTCTCGAAAAAAGTCATCGAAAAGGGCGTGCAACCTCTTATCGGCGCTGTCGTCACCTTGCGTGATACGCACGGGTCAGGTGAGGTTGTGTTACTCGCCCAAAATGAAACAGGCTATATTAACTTATCATACCTCATATCTGATGCACTTATGGCAGCAGAAGGCGGTGATGATGCAAGCATCCCCACAGACCAGCTTGCCAAGCGTCATGAGGGTCTCATCCTGCTCACAGGCGGCGCGATATCTGGCTTTATCGGCAATGCCTGCGCCCAGAACCAGCTTAAACTAGCACAAGAGCGTCTCGATAGCTTATCTGCCTTCATGAAAGACAGAATATATATCGAATTACAACGTCACGGCCATGTCGAAGAGAGTGTTGCAGAACCAGCCTTGCTAAAGCTCGCCGACGAGACAGGCCTTCCTTTGGTGGCAACAAATGATAATCATTTCGAAGATGCCGCCATGCAAATACCGCAAAATGTATTGACCTGCATTGCCTCAAGCCTTCGTATCTCACAGCTTGAAAGGCCTGTTCATAACGCTGAATATCGTTTCAAGACAGCCGCTGAGATGACAGAACTCTTTGCGGATATCCCAGAGGCTATCCAAAACACGCTCACAATCGCCAAACGCTGTGCCTTTATGGTGCAAACGCGAGATCCCATCCTGCCAGCCTTCCTCTCAGAAGAGGGGCGCAGTACAGAAGATGAGCTAGCTCATCAGGCAAAAATGGGGCTAGCAGAGCGCCTGATTGATATCCAGCAATCTGATTATGGCAAATCATTACCACAAGAGTGGGAACAAGATTATCACGACAGGCTTGCCTTTGAGTTATCAATCATCAATGAAATGGGATTTCCGGGCTATTTTTTGATCGTGGCTGACTTCATCAAATGGGCAAAGGAAAAGGATATTCCCGTCGGTCCTGGTCGTGGCTCAGGTGCTGGCTCTCTTGTCGCCTATGCGCTTGATATCACCAATCTTGACCCGCTTCGTTGGGGACTGTTATTTGAGCGGTTTTTGAACCCAGAGCGTGTCTCTATGCCTGATTTTGATATTGATTTCTGTCAGGATAGGCGCGAGGAAGTCAAATTATATGTGCAAGATAAATATGGCACAGACCGCGTTGCGCAAATCATCACCTTTGGATCCCTGCAAGCAAGAGCCGCATTGCGTGATGTTGGCCGCGTGCTTGAGATGCCCTATGGACAGGTTGACCGCATCGCCAAGCTGATACCAAGCAACCCTGCAAACCCTGTCACAATCGCACAAGCCCTTGAAGGCGAGCCAGAATTGCGTGAATTAAAGCGCAATGATGAACAAGTGCGCACCCTGATTGACACAGCGATGAAGCTTGAAGGTCTCTATCGCCATGCCTCAACACATGCGGCTGGATTGGTTATTTCAGACAGACCTTTGCCAGAACTCGTGCCGATCTATCGTGACCCGCGCTCAGAGATGCCAGCAACGCAATTTAACATGAAATATGTTGAAATGGCTGGCTTGGTGAAGTTTGACTTTCTTGGCCTAAAGACACTCACCGTCATTCAGCGCACGCTTCAAATGATGGAAAAGCGCGGCATTTCGGTTAATATTGATGATATCCCGCTCGATGATGCCAAAACCTTTCAAATGCTGACAGAGGGCGATACCGTCGGCGTCTTCCAGTTGGAATCAAGTGGTATGCGCGATGTGTTGCGCGGCCTAAAGCCTGATAGATTTGAAGATATCATTGCGGTTGTGGCGCTTTATCGACCCGGTCCAATGGAAAATATCCCGACCTATATTGCACGAAAGCATGGCAAAGAAGATGTCGCTTACATGCATCCAAAGCTAGAGCCTATTCTATCTGAAACCTATGGCATTATGATCTACCAAGAACAGGTACAGCAAGCCGCACGTGATCTAGCTGGCTACACGCTTGGTGGTGCGGATATTTTGCGCCGCGCGATGGGTAAGAAAATCAAAGAGGAAATGGATGCCCAGCGCCAGAAATTCACGACAGGCGCGCATGAATCGAACGATATCTCACCTCAACTAGCAGGTGATATCTTCGACCAGATTGCCGCCTTTGCTGGATATGGCTTTAACAAATCACACGCCGCCGCCTATGCGCTTGTGACATATCAGACAGCATGGCTAAAGGCGAATTATCCAGTAGAATTCTTTGCCGCCTCAATGGCGCTAGATTCTCATAACACAGACAAGCTCGGCATTTTTCGCCAAGATTGTTTGCATAAAAAAGTCACCATTCATGGCGTTGATATCAATCGCTCAGAGCCATCTTTTTCTGTTGAAGGACAAGGTGAGGGGCTATCCATTCGCTATGCACTTGGCGCTGTTAAAAATGTGGGCGCAGAAGCAATGGCCTCTATTTGTCAAGAGCGGCGAGACAATGGCGCTTTCACATCCCTAGATGACTTCATCCGCCGGCTTCCCAAAGATGGCGGCAATAAACGCCAGCTTGAGAATTTGATCAAAGCAGGCGCCTTCGACTGCCTTCATAACAACAGGCGACAACTTATTGAAAATGTTGATCAAATCATTGCGCAATCAAGCTTCTATCGGCGCGAAGCTGAATCAAGTCAGGTCAGCCTATTTGGCGCAGGAGAGCAAGAAGATCTTGACCAAATCAAGCTCACCCCTGTCCAAGATTGGAGTACCAATGACAGGTTGCAAAATGAATTTGACGCTCTTGGCCTGTATCTCTCAGCGCATCCGCTTGATACCTATTCACGCCAGCTTGAACGCCTAAAAGTAGTCTCATCAGCCTCATTGGAGGATGTAATTGCGCAAAAAGGCGGGCACCGCATTAAAATCGCAGGACAGCTCACCTCTATTCAAGAGCGTGTGTCTGCTAAAGGTAACAAATTCGCCTTCTTGCAACTCACAGATAAAGCTGGCGTGTTTGAAATGACAGCTTTCAGCGATTTCTTAAGTGCAAATCGCGAGATCTTAACGCCAGATACAGCGCTTCTTGCTCATGCCGATGCCAGAATTGAAAATGGGCAGGTGCGCTTATTGGCAGTGCGCGCTGAACGTCTTGATGATGCGATTGCCGCAAACCATGCTGGCATCGCTATTTTCCTATCAAATGAACATGCTCTGCCTCATATCAAAGATATCTTGCGTGCAGATGGGGGTGGCAAAGCGCCTGTGAAATTGATGGTGCGCTCTGATGATGAATTGGTCGAGATCACGCTGAATTCAAAATTCAAATTATCAGGCGATACCCGTCTTGCCCTCCAATCAGTGTCTGGCATTGAAAAAATTGCTGAAATATAGCGCCTTTTTTGCTGTTTTTGCTTGATATCGCCCAAGCATTCCTATAACAACATCCACAATTCACACATGAGGGTGGCAGTTTTCTGGCAGATAAATCAGATTATGGCCTTCCGGTGAGAGCAAATTGGTTGCTTTTTACTTCCCTCATGGAGGTTTAACCGGATAACGGAGATTTTATTATGGCAGCACCAGCCTTTTCAATGCGCCAATTGCTAGAAGCAGGCGTTCATTTCGGACATAGCACACGTCGTTGGAACCCACGCATGAAGCCGTTCATTTTCGGCGAGCGTAATGGCGTTCACATCCTTGACTTGCAACAAACAGTACCAATGCTAGGTCGCGCACTTGAGGCGCTTCAGCAAACAACTGCCAAAGGTGGCCGTATCTTGTTCGTTGGCACAAAGCGTGCCGCATCAGAGCAAATTGCTGAAACAGCAAAAGCATCAGGTCAGTATTACGTTAACCACCGTTGGTTGGGTGGTATGTTGACAAACTGGTCAACAGTATCACGTTCTATCCGCCGCCTGCGCGAGCTAGAAGCCATGCTAGACAGCGATGAAATTCATCAGGTCACAAAGAAAGAAGCGCTTCAGCTAACAAGAGAGCGTGACAAGCTTGAGCTAACTCTTGGTGGTATTAAGGATATGGGCGGTCTTCCAGACATGCTATTTATCCTAGACACGAACAAAGAAGCGATTGCGGTTCAAGAAGCAAACCGTCTTGGCATTCCTGTGATTGCTGTTATCGATTCTAACGCAAATCCAGAAGGTGTTGATTACCCAGTGCCTGGCAATGATGATGCGATGCGTGCGATTGCGCTTTATTGCGAGCTAGCCCAAAACGCTATCATGAGCGGTCTTCAGCAAGAATTCATCGCATCAGGCGGTGATGCTGGCGAAGCAGACGAAGCACCAGCAGAACAAGCTGTAGCAGAAGCACCAGCAGAAGAAGCTGTGGCAGAAGCACCGGCAGAAGAAGCATCAGCTGAATAATCACTGCCCGCATACAGCGGACACCTTGAAAAGGATGAAGCCATAATCTGAACTTATGGCTTCATTTGAAACAGGTAGACTAAAGGGCGCTTTATCAATGGCGCCTATGACAAACAATTTAAAAGGAAGATGACAATGAGCGTTACAGCAGCACTTGTTAAAGAATTGCGTGAAAAATCAGGCGCAGGCATGATGGATTGTAAAAAAGCGCTTGGCGAAACAAATGGCGATATGGATGCCGCGATTGATTGGCTGCGCACAAAAGGCCTAGCCGCCGCTGCCAAGAAGTCAGGCCGTGTTGCCGCTGAAGGTCTAGTGGCTGTTCACGTTGATGGTGCAAATGGTGCCATGATCGAATTGAACTCAGAAACAGATTTCGTATCTCGCAACGATGAATTCCAATCATTTGCGTCAACATTGGCAAAGCTAGCTTTATCTGCTGATGATCTAGATGCGCTAAACGCAATGGATTACCCAGAAACAGGCCGCACAGTGGCTGAAGAGCTAACAAACAAAATTGCCACAATTGGCGAGAATATGACACTACGTCGTATGACAAAAGTATCAGTATCAGAAGGCGCGATTGTCCCTTACATGCATAACGCTGTTGCTGATGGTCTTGGCCGTATCGGTGTTCTTGTTGGCCTACAATCAGGTGCCTCTGCAGATGATCTAAACGCACTTGGCAAACAGCTTGCCATGCACATCGCCGCAACATCACCTGCCAGCTTGTCAGTTGATGACCTAGATGCAGACCTAGTCGCACGCGAACGTGATGTCCTGATTGAACAAGCCAAAGCATCTGGCAAGCCACAGGAAATCGCTGAAAAGATGGTCGAAGGCCGTATGCGTAAATACTACCAAGAAGTTGTATTGCTAGAGCAAACTTTCGTTATTGACGGCGAAAGCAAAGTAGGTGACGTTGTCGCAAAAGCTGGTAAAGATGCTGGCTCAGACATCGCAATGACAGCCTTTGCACAGTTCAATCTTGGTGCAGGTATCGAAAAAGAAGAAGCTGATTTTGCTGCTGAAGTTGCTGCCACACTAGGCAACTAATCACGCAATCACTTACATTAATAACAGCCAGCCATATTCACCCGTAATATGGCTGGTTTTTTTTGGCCTATAACTATGGTAATATGCGCCGCAAACAGCTATCATAGGCAAGATTTCGCGTACTAACCGCAGATTGAAGGGACACAACATCATCATGGCATCTTCATCTAACAGCGATACCTATCATTATAAGCGGGTTTTACTAAAAATTTCAGGTGAGTCACTTATGGGCTCCCAGTCCTATGGCATTGATACTGAAATGGTCAATCGCGTGGCTGGTGAAATCGCTGATGTGATTGCACAAGGTATTGAGGTTTGTTTGGTCATTGGTGGCGGTAACATCTTCCGCGGTGTGTCTGGCGCGGCGGCCGGTATGGAACGGGCCACTGGCGATTATATGGGCATGCTTGCCACAGTGATGAACGCTCTTGCTATGCAAAACGCTCTTGAAAAAATCGAAGTGCCGGTTCGTGTAATGTCTGCGCTCCCTATCAGCGCTGTCTGCGAGCCTTATATCCGCAGACGTGCCATGCGCCATATGGAAAAAGGGCGCGTTGTCATCTTTGCCGCAGGGACGGGCAACCCCTTCTTCACCACAGACACAGCCGCCGCTTTGCGCGCCTCAGAAATGAATTGTGACGCACTGCTCAAGGGCACGCGCGTTGATGGTGTCTATGATTCAGATCTAGAAAAAAATAAAGATGCAAAACGATATGATACACTCAACTATATGGAAGTGTTATCACGCGATTTGCGTGTGATGGATGCCTCTGCCATATCATTGGCACGCGAAAATAATATCCCCATTTTGGTCTTTTCCATTACGGGGCAGGGCGGGTTTGATGC
>WTHW01000114.1 GCA_011526395.1 Alphaproteobacteria bacterium | reverse complement strand
ACATATAGATCATGGCGCACCACACCTCTGGCGGCACTGACTGTGACACTACATCAAAATAATTCAAAATTGCCCAGCCGAACAAACATAATACAGATGCAACGATAGCATATGTAACGAATACAACACGTCCCATTGCATGAATATTTTGAAAATCGACTAAATTATTATTTGCCCAGGCTTCACCAAGCATCCGCACAAGCCCACCAGATGCCCAACCTATGCCAATTGCTGCAAAGTTAACAAGGCTCATTAAGAACATCAGGAGCCCAAATTCAGCTATATCCAAATATAGCAAATAGAAGGGCGCAAACAAAATATTCACGCCCATCAATGAGAATGTTAACAGGTAACCGCTTGCCAAATTAACACCCAAATTTGGCACATATTTTTGAAGCAATGTTTGAATGTATTTTGGCAGCACCATCTAATCCAATTGTGACTTTTTTAACTGTGATGTGGCGAAGAGGTCTTTCGACGTACTGTATACATGACACTTGGATAAAATCCGATTGTCGACACAAGCCAAATTGCTGGCTTCGTTAGTTTCAGATAGGCCATCGCTCTCAGCATATTTGCTAATAGCTTAAATTTCATAATTTTGGTTTTCCCACTCGCTGCAAGCTTCAATTTTGCAAGCGCTCTATTTTCATATTCAAGAGATAAATTATTAAATAATTTTTCTAGCCAAAATGGTGTTACGAATTGCAGATGACCAAGATAGCCATTTTGGCTCCCCTTACCTTGCAACAAAGATGTGAAAGCTACGAATTTCTTGCCTAACAGCGGAATCGTGACAATCCGAAGATGAGGCTCATACGGGAATATATAGTTTGGCGCTTCTATATGAAAAACACCCTTAGGTGATAATACACGTGCTACTTCTGTAATCACAGCATCAACATTTTGAACATGTTCAATAACCGTATGACAAATGATAAGGTCAAAGAATCCGTCAGCATAAGGCAATTCCTCGCCAAACCCTTGCTTGATGCTTACCTTGCCAGATACGTTCAATTCATCTGTCAGCAGTTGCCCTAGCTCAACACCAGATTTTTCCGGTTCCACGCCATAGATTTTAGCCTCTGGAAATCTTTCTGACAGCGCAAAACAATTAAAGCCACCTGCACAGCCAATTTCTAATATCACCTTTGGCTTAAAATTGTCACCTAACTCACCTCTTACACGGTCCACCATGTTTAATGCAGAGTTCATACCTTTTGAAAAATAAGTTTCAGCAAAGTCTTGTGATAATTCAACATTTTTAAATCTGTGAAATGATTGCTTCAGATAAGAGCTGACTGCCTTATTAGATTTTTGAGATAACATGGCTTGTGCCTTTAATTGCCTAATAACGGAACAGCTTGAACCAGAGGCACCAAACTTACCATTTATACATAGTACATATTCCCGTATTATATAAAATTCATCGAAATTTTGCGACAAAAATCGAGTTGAGCCAAAGCACGAGCATTCATAAGGTCATTTGCGGCGTACGATAAGAAGCACAAGGTCTCATTTATCTCATTTGTGCTATTGCTTATCGTAAGCACATTCAATATCGTCATGGCGAATTATAACAGAAGTTTGAAGCCTTATGATCACTCGTATTTATCATGTGGTTGCGCGTTTATTGCGGCTAACCCCAAAGACTACAAAAATCAGAGTGGGTGATATGAGCGCCACTTTTTTTGTACCTATTTCCAATCACTATGTTTGTGATGATTTGACAGATTTGAGTGCGCAAAAGCGTGAGCCGAAATTATATGAATGGCTGAATAATTTGCCGGCTGGGTCTGTGTATTTTGATATTGGCACGAGCTATGGCCAGGAGTGTTGTCTGGCCTCCTCTCACAAAGATATTCAAGTATTTGGTTTTGATTGCAGCCTTTATCAAAGCCATTTTTGCTCGTTAAACAGAGCCTTAAATCATAACCGTTTTACCTTCACATTTGCTGCAATCAGTGATGTTTCTGGGCAAGTCATTACAATAGAATCTAATTCAGACACACATATTCCAAAGCTTCATAAGAAAAATGTGCCTTATGAATATCAGGTTACAACCTTATCTTTGGATGATTTTTCGAAGTCCAATGATGTTATCCCAACCCATATCAAAATTGATGTTGATGGGGCAGAAGATGCGGTTTTACGAGGTGCGTCCAACATTCTTGCATCTGGGGTGGTGCAGGATGTGTTTATTGAAGTCGACAGGTCAAAAATGGACCTTGTTGATCACATGCTATCTTTGGGTTTTGAGATCAAATGGCAATTAGAAAAAGATATGAATTTTGATATTCTGTTTTCTAGGAATTCAGATAGCCAATAAGCTGGACTATGGTTGCTACCCATTTCACAATGTCTACTTTTTCTATTTTCATGAGATGCTCTCTGATGATTTAAGGACAGTGGAAACCTATTGGTTTTTAGACTGTTTTTGATAATGGTCTCTTGCCTTTTTATAGGCTTCAATGGCTACGATTGTGACAGCATAAAAGAAGGCGAATTGGTCTTTTAACTGGTCTGCAAATAAGCTGTCTTGAGGTTGGCCTTCCTCTTTGTTTGACATGTGAAAATGGCCCTATTTCAGTGGCTTTGCGACAACGATGATATCGTGTGGCGCTTTATCAAACTGGTCAACAGGTTTGATGATTTGACTGTAATGTGAGCTCATGCCTAGCAGCTTAAAGGGGATGGATTTGAGGATGTTTTTTGATTTGTAAAATCCAAACCATTCAAGCTGGTGCGTATCTGATTTAAAGTCCTGATATGCGACCTTATCTAGGAAATTTTCCATGATGATCGCAGTTGAAATATCTGAGGGTAGCGTTTCAATAAGTGACTGGAAAATTGGTAGCTCAAAGCCTTCGACATCGATTTTAATCATACCATTTTTCCAGTTGTCATTTGCCTTGAATAGGGCTTCAAACCATTGATTTGCCTCGACTAGCTCGATTGTTTGATATAAGTAATCACCGTCCTTGCGACCAGCGGTATCATTTGTGCCATCATAGGCGTTTCCGCGACGGACAAAGGCGCCACCAAAATTCTGTTTTGGGATGGCTAATTCTTCAGTCTTTGTCTCAGTTCCAAGGCCAATATTGTGAATTTTTGTTCTATCAGACAGACCGTTTAATTCGATATTCACATCTAGGATTTTAGCAAGCGTTTGGTTTGGCTCAACGCAATGTATGTCTGAAAAATAGGCGCCTGAAAGGACGGAGCTGAGGCCGATATTTGCGCCTATATCTAGGAAGAAATCACTGTTTGTTTGAGACACAGCCTTGAATAGCGCTTCTAGATGCGGTTCGTGATATCCAAATAATGTGGGCCTGTGGCTGATGATATCAGTTGGTTTCAAATAGTAATTTGCTTGTTTGTGAATGAGTTTTTTAAGCAGGTTCTGGGATTGGCGGTAATAGAATTTATGCCAGATGCCCTGCTCATACTTCACATTTAGAATATTCGCTTTCATATCTGACAAGATAGCGCTCCTATTAGACCCTTGCTTCACTTGATTTCTCGGCTTTGAATTGCCCGAAATTTGTTGCTATCCTTCAAAAAAATGAGATGCTACATAGGGTTTGTAACAGGAAGTTTGCAAGGTGCGCAAGAATGGAAATCACGATCTATCATAACCCGAGATGTAGTAAGTCACGTCAAACCCTTGATTTGATTAGATCCAAGGGGTTTGAGCCGAAGATTGTTTTGTATCTTGAAGAGGTGCCAACAGAGTCTGAGCTGGCGCGGATTTTAGATCTTTTGGATAGGAAGCCAGCCGAAATAATTCGACAAAATGAAGCTGATTGTAAAGCACATTGTACAAATATACATGATTTGTCCAAAGAGGCGCAGATAGCATTGATGGTGCAATATCCCAAAGTCATTGAGCGGCCAATTGTGGTGCGCGGGTCGCGTGCGATCATAGGCAGGCCACCTGAGTTGGTGTTAGATCTTTTGGACTAGATCGAAAAGGTCAGGGCTGGTCAGGTACGCAGACTTGTTTTGATTGCCACTGGCCGGCGCCTGATATTCTCGCGGAAGAAGATGAACAGGCTGCTATTCACAATCAGTATCATGCCCCACATTGATAGGGTGTCTGGCACCTCGTCAAACAGGAAGTAGCCCCATGCGGCGGCCAAGAATAATAATGAATATTCAAATGGCGCGATAACAGATGGCGCGCCAAGCCGATAGGCATAGGTTAAGAGCAACATGCCAGCACAGCCAATCGCAGCCACACAAATCATGATTGAAATGATGTAGCTATCGGTCAGGTTCCATTCACGCACGATGTAACCAGCGGTCGGCATAGTTGCCTCATTCACCGCAAAGAGGATCATTAAGATAGAGCCAATCGCGCCAAATATCGCGCCGCCGAAATAAAGATGCATCATTTGCTGCCAGATAGAATCTTTATCTTTGGTGTAGCGCGCCACCATCATAGAGACGGCATAAGCAAAGGCGGTAAAGATAGGAAGAAGCGCAATGGCGTTAAAGGTGTCAGCTGTTGGTTTCACAATCAGCAACACACCCATAAAGCCAATGATGACAGCCATTGTGCGCGGCAATCCCACCGATTCCTTTAAGAAGAATTTTGAGATAAGCGTGATGAATAAGGGGCTCGCAAAGAATAGAGCTGTGACTTCAGCAAGGTTCATCACTGTCAGCGCATAATAAAATGCCAAAAAGCCAAAGAAGAATAGGATGATACGCGCGGCTGATAAGAGGGGATAGGCTGATGAGAGTATCACGGGCCTGCCGGTGAGTTTTAAGAAGATGGTCAAGAAGATGGTGCCAAGCACGCCTCTGATGGTGAGGACTTGTAGTAATGAGCCACCATCACTTAGCTGGCGGATAAGAACATCTTGCCCGCTGAATAAGGTCATGCCCACTAAGATAAAGAGGATACCGCGATTATTATCTGACGCCATCATAACTCACCCAAACGCAACAAACAAAAACAATGCCAATCAGTACGATCGCCATCTTGGTTAGGATGGTTTTTTGTTTTGCAATATCGTGGTTACGTCATTGTGAATGTTAAATGAGATAGGATTAGCGATTTATTTGTTATTATTTGGCAACTGGGTTTGGCAAATTATGATGACACCATAGACCAGCGCATGTGCCGATGAGAACACCGCTGAGGTTAGCGATAAAATCCAACCATTCCCCATAGCGATTCACATATGGCTGTATGATTTCAATCGCACCGCCAAGACAGATATAAAGAGCGCCATAAACCCATAGGCGTGAGGGTATGGCAAGTGCGGTTGGAAATGCCAGCAATCCATAGGCAATGAGGTGATGTGTTTTATCACCGCCCGGCACAGATGGTAATTCAGCAAGAGGTTGCAAGCTTAAAAAAAGGATGCCTGTTGTGATGGTAAGAGATAATGACAATGCCGCTTTAGGATGAGCGCGCAGATATATCAGAGGATATAGGAGTGTGTTTGTCATATTTTACGGCTGTCCTGTTTTGCGCATTTTGCCAAGCATAGCTGACCATTTTAGGTCTGTTGACTCAAAAAGTTAACGCTTTTACCGTTCCTAGTTGTTCTGGTCATTCCAGAGGGAGAGAGATAGAAAGCAGATTGACTGTTTTATCTGACGACTATCCACCGAAGGAGCAAACGCCCTGCAAACTCTCAGGTACATGTACCTCAGGAATGTGAACACTCTGGAAAGAGGTGGCATGCCACCCACCGAAGGGGACAGACACAAGGCACTGCCTATGAGTTTAGCGGTGATGTGATTAAATCTCACAGGTTCCAAGACAGAAGGGTCGCGCCTACTCATCGCTATGGGTAGGTATCGTCGCTTTTTGGAACAGGAGATTATCCATGGCAGATAAACGTACAGCTTTATATGGCTTTCATATTTCCCATTATGCCAAAATGGTCTCGTTCGCCGGATGGGACATGCCAATGAATTATGAGGCTGGCATCAAGGCAGAGCATCTTGCCACAAGACATGAAGCTGGTTTGTTTGATGTCTCGCATATGGCACAAATTAAGCTAGCTGGCAAAAATGCTGGCAAGATGTTGGAAAAAATCACCCCAACAGACACCAGTACCATTGCAGAAGGTCATTTGCGTTACTCAGTCTTTTTGAATGAGATGGGCGGGGTGTTAGATGATTTGATCATCGGCAAATTAGATGGCGTCTTCCGATTGGTGGTGAATGCTGGCAGAGCTGACGAAGATATTGCGTTCCTAGAATCGCATTTATTGCCAGAAGTGGATATGCAAATCATCATTGACAGAGCCCTTATTGC
>WTHW01000111.1 GCA_011526395.1 Alphaproteobacteria bacterium | reverse complement strand
GGTGATAATGTCACAATGGCACTTTTGCCTGATAATTTTTAAGAAACGGCACTATTTTCTTGATTTGTTCTCTTTTTATGTTAAGAACATAGAAAGAACATATTTACAAATCCAGTAAATGGGGGCCATTATGTTAACAGCAAAGCAAAGAGATCTGTTGAATTTCCTTCGTGAATATCAGCAAGAGCATGACCATGCACCCTCCTTTGATGAGATGAAAGATGCTGTTGGTCTGAAGTCGAAATCGGGCATTCATCGTCTTGTATCTGCTTTGGAAGAGCGCGGCCATATCAGGCGCCTTGCCAATCGTGCAAGAGCGATTGAGATTATTGATGTGACGCCTGTCGCAAAGGCAAATCCCAAGCTATCTGCTGATAGCAATGTGGTGCATGCTAATTTTGGGCAAGCTTCAAGCCTGTCCCTGCCCTTGCTTGGTCAAATTGCCGCTGGTACGCCCATTGAAGCCTTATCAGATCATTCCCGGTTTTTAGATGTGCCAGCCTCTATGATTGGCAGTGGTGAGCATTTCGCGCTAGAGATCGTGGGAGATTCTATGGTCGAAGCTGGCATTCATGATGGCGATACAGTTGTTATCAAAAAGACAGATATTGCCAATCATGGCGATATTGTTGTTGCCCTGATTGATGAGCATGAAGCCACATTAAAGACTTTGCGCAAAGAGGATGGGCGTATTGGTCTTGAGCCAGCAAACCGCCATTATCAAACACGTTATTTCAGCTCAAATGCTGTGCGCATTCAAGGCAAGCTTGCTGGTCTTATCCGTAATTACGGCTAGTTAACCGCCTCGTCTGGATGCCATTTATGGTGGCTCTTGGTGGGTGGTTTGATGTTTAGATCTGGTAGTGCGTTTCCATTGTATGGGCGGTCATGCCTATAGATTGTTATGAAACCCTTGCTATCAGGTAATTGGTGCGTTTGCGTCGAACGGCAGACTTTAACTGTTTTTACCGTCTGAGCCCTGTTATTGGCAGGGCAAAGGGTTAAGCGCTTCGTGCTTGAGGTGATATAGACGAAGATGTCGTCACTTGTTGTGAAATAACAGGTTTTGCGGCATGCCACTGCTCTTACCTCTTTTATCTCGCCAAATAGCTTTTGATAATTATTGTGCCAATAATCACTCATCCGGCGATTATGGATAAGTGTGCCATTGTCAAAATAAGCAAATCGAATGTTGCCGTGAGATATATCAATCGCGGCAATGGGGCGTGGCGTAACTATCCAAATGATTGCCAAACAAAAGGATAGAGATATCAGAGCCATGCGGATTTTGACAGGTGCGTAGTAGAAACCCCCTAGCCAGATAGCGAAAAGAATGAGGAAATATGAGGGCGGCATTTTGATGATAATCCCTGCATAGGGAAGATTTGATATCATGCTGGCAAAGCTGATAAGCGTAGATAGAACAAAATCGAATATCGGTGCGAAGACAGCATTAAGGCCTATTATCACGCTGATGAGATAGAACACGCCAGCTGGCATGACAATCATGGCGGTAAAGGGGATGGCGATGATATTTGCCGCAACACCCCATAATGTCGTCATGCCGAAATGATAGGCAGAAAATAAAAAGGTGGATAAGACAGCGATAAGTGATGTGATGATGATATAGGCAATGGCGCGCATCCATTTGTGAGATGTGAAAATTTGGCGCGATGAAATGGCGTCATGAAACATAACGATGCCGTAGGTTGCCGCAAATGACAGCTGAAAGGCTGGCTGGTAAATGGCTGAGGGAATGCATATGACAAATATCAGTGCTACAAGGTTCAAATTGCGCAATGTGACTGTGCGCCTGTCAATCAAGGCGGCCATCAATATCAGGCTTGCCATAAGATAGGCTCTGATAGCGCTGATGGGGTGGCCTGCTAGCATCAGATAAAAGAAACCAGCCGCCAAAGCAATGTATGCCGCCAATTTATGAGGCGGGAAATATTGTGCTGATTTGGGGTGAAGCGCCATAAATACCCTGAAAGTGGCATAAACGCCAAAACAGAATAGCCCCATATGTAAGCCTGAGATGGCGAGTAGATGGGCGAGGCCTGATAATCTGAAGCTGTCATAAATCTCTTTATCAGAATAATCACGTTGGCCGATAAGTAATGCCTTCGCCAATGTTGCAGAGGCTGGGCTGAGGTCATGTTCGATAGAAGTTGCTATTTTGGAGCGCAGATTAAATATCAAAGATTGCGGCTGGTTTTGGGATGTGATGCTGGCTCTTGTCGCATAGCCTGTTGCCACAATGCCCTCTCGCCAAGATTTGCGGGCGTAATCTGGCCAATCGGGAAATAAAGGCGGTGATAAGGGAAAAAGTTGTATATGGCCGGCAAATCTATCGCCGATTTGGATGGGTGGTGGTGTGGGGCTGTCGTAAATTATTCTGATTTTATCAGTGCTGTTCAAGGTTAGGCGGTGGCTTTCATCTTCGATATTTATAAGCCATAGGCGCAAGCGGCCTGAAGATTGTCGTTCATATGATGATATGGTTGCTGTTATCTCTGTTGCGATGGGTTTATCTGGCAGAGGTTTTGAGAAGAGATAACGCTCTGTCAGGCTTGCCATCATGCCAAGTGATAATCCGATGAGACTGGCGGCAATATAGGTGCGATAATGCCCTTTCATCATCATCAGGCAAGATGCCATTATGATTTGAGTCAAAAGCACAAAGGTGGCGCCGCCATAATCATATAATGTGATAGCAATGATCGAGTAGAGAGTGAGACAAGAGGTTATTTTCTCTTTACGCCGTGAAGATTCATCATGCGCCCATTTTATGGCAAGTGGTTTATTTTCCAATGGAAGCATTGCCATTTTTGCGCTACACCCTGTCCTAAATGTTAAGAATTATGATATGATGTCACATCAACAAAGATTGGTTAAAAAATCATGAGCGTAAGAACACGATTTGCCCCTTCACCAACAGGCTTTTTGCATATTGGTGGCGCGAGAACAGCGTTATTTAACTATGTGTTTGCAAAGGCACATGGCGGTGAGTATTTGCTTCGTATTGAAGATACTGACAAAGCGCGCTCAACTGCTGAGGCGATTGATGCTATCCATGATGGGCTAAACTGGCTGGGCCTAGCTGGTGATGAGCCAGCTGTGATGCAATCACAGCGCGCTGCACGCCATGGCGAGGTCGCAGACGCATTATTAGCCAATGACGCCGCTTATAAATGTTATTTAACAGATGATGAGCTAGCAGAGTTAAGAGATAAGGCGCGTGCTGATGGCAGTGCTGTTCGCTCACCTTGGCGGGATAAATCAGCTGATGATGCACCTGAGGGAGCGCCTTTTGTTGTGCGCCTTCGTATGCCTGATGAGGGGCAGATTGTCATTGATGATTTGGTGCAAGGGCGTGTTGAGGTTGCAGCAACACAGTTGGATGATATGGTGATCCTGCGCTCTGATGGCAGTCCTGTTTATATGTTGGCAGTTGTGGTCGATGACCATGATATGGGCATTAGCCATGTGATTAGAGGTGATGATCATCTGAACAATGCCTTCCGCCAGAAGATGGTTTATGAGGCACTTGGCTGGGATGTGCCAGAATTTGCACATATCCCGTTAATTCATGGGGCCGATGGCGCAAAATTATCAAAAAGACATGGGGCGCTAGGGGTTGATAGCTATCGTGATGAGGGATATTTGCCTGAAGCGATGGCAAATTATCTGATGCGCCTTGGCTGGTCACATGGTGATGATGAATATTTCACCATGTCACAAGCTATTGAGTGGTTTGATATCACAAAGGTCGGCAAGGCCCCTGCCCGTTTTGATACAGATAAATTGCGGTCTGTGAACCAATATCATATGCGCGCCTGTGCGCCAGAAGCGTTGGCGGCTCATATTGTGGGGCAATATGAGGGAGATAAATTATCACCATCTGCAACTGCGCGTCTTGTAACATTGATGCCATTGCTGACAGATAGAGCGCAGAGTCTTGTGGAGCTGGCGAGTGGGCAAGATTACCTTGTCTATGATGGGGCGCCAGAGGTGTTAGATGATGCCAAAGCGCTTTTGAATGATGAAAATTGTGCTTTGCTAGCAAAATTTGCACATGCCTTGCCTGATGAGATTGCAACGCTTGATGCGCTAAAAGAGATGATGAATGCGTTTTTGGAAGAACAAGGCTTGAAGATGAAGCATATTGGTTTGCCACTTCGCGCCGCGCTGACAGGAACGAAATCATCTCCGTCTATCACTGATATTATCGTCGCTTTGGGACCGAAAGAAGTCGCTTCTCGTATTCTTCACCATTGCTAATTGCCGCGATTTAGGCTAGTATCCGCGCAAATGAGAGTTCATCTTTCATATTGGGGTCGTGCTAATTTTTGGGGGTAACTATGTCCGAAACTGGTAAATCAGTATTTTTGGTAGATAAACAAACAGGCGTTGAAACCGAATTGCCTGTCATGGGTGGCACGATTGGCCCAGAAGTTGTGGATATCCGTTCACTTTATGGCTCAACCGGTATGTTTACTTATGATCCTGGCTATGGCGCTACTGGGTCTTGTGAATCTGGCCTGACCTACATTGATGGTGAAAAAGGTGTGCTTCTTCATCGCGGCTATCCAATTGAACAGCTGGCAGAACAGTCAGATTTCCTAGAAGTCGCTTATTTGTTGTTAAATGGTGAGCTGCCAAATGTGGCTGAAAAAGCTGAATTTGATGAAGCCATTACCAAACATACAATGGTGCATGAGCAATTATCACAATTCTATCGCGGTTTCCGCCGTGATGCGCACCCAATGGCAATTTTGTGTGGTGTGACAGGTGCTTTGTCATCTTTCTATCATGATCCAACAGATATCGCTGACCCAAAACAGCGTATGATTGCATCGCGCCGTCTGATTGCCAAAATGCCAACATTGGCGGCAATGGCCTATAAATATTCAATGGGTCAGCCATTTAATTACCCGCGCAATGATTTGAATTACGCTGAAAACTTCTTGCAGATGTGTTTTGCTGTGCCAGCAGAGGATTATGAAGTTGATCCTGTATTGGCAAAAGCCATGGATAAAATCCTGATTTTGCATGCTGATCATGAACAAAATGCCTCAACCTCGACAGTGCGTCTTGCGGGCTCGTCTGGTGCAAATCCATTTGCCTGTATTGCGGCAGGTATTGCCTCTTTGTGGGGCCCTGCGCATGGCGGTGCGAATGAAGCTGTCTTGGATATGCTGAATGAAATTGGCGATAAGAGCCGCATGGCTGAATATGTCAATAAGGCACGTGATAAGAATGACCCATTCCGCCTATTTGGCTTTGGCCACCGTGTTTATAAGAATTTCGACCCACGCGCGAAGGTGATGAGAGAGACTTGCCATGAAGTTTTGGGCAAGCTTGGCATCAATGACCCGCTATTGGAAGTGGCGATGGAGCTTGAAGATCTGGCACTGAAGGATCAGTATTTCATTGATAAGAAGCTGTATCCAAATGTGGATTTCTATTCAGGTATTATTCTGAAAGCCCTTGGCTTCCCGACATCTATGTTCACAGTGTTATTTGCAGTTGCACGAACAGTTGGCTGGATTTCACAGTGGAAAGAGATGATTGAAGACCCAACACAGCGTATCGGGCGTCCGCGCCAGCTTTATACAGGTCCATCGGTGAGAGACTATAAGGATTTGTCATCTCGCTAGGAGAGATAGTAAAACTTTAAGGAAGGGGCTGGATTTGAGCCCCTTTTTTTATGTCAATTTCATATTCGAAATGGCCGTTGCGATCGCTGTCTCAAAATCGCATTCATATGGGCGTAAGCTTTGCCGCAAAGAAGCGGCATGATGTGCCATTTGGCTGTTTACTGAATCAAAATCAGCAAATTGCGCGCCCAGTAGGCTTGCCATATGGACAGCATTCACTTGTGATTGAAAGCAAAAAGGATAGGTTTCATTCTGTAATATAATATTCGCAAGCACAGGGTCTTTTTGTTTGAAACGCCATTGCATGATGAGCTTTAAGATAGGGTTTAATTTATAAGCAACGATCCCCGGTATCGCGCAAAGGGCAGATTCTAGCGTGACAGTGCCTGAGGCGGCAAGGCAGAGATGATGTGTTGCCATTTGTTTTTGTAATTGCCCCTCACTTTCATAGATTTGCACATCATTTGCCCCTACAAGGCGTGAGACAAGTGGCTTCATTGCTGTTGTTGTGACGATGCTGGTGGAAAGCGGCTTATCTTGTGACAAGATTTGGGCTGTTTTTAAGAATAGTGGTAGAAGGGTTTCAACTTCGCGCCGGCGTGACCCTGGTAATAAGAGCAAGCGTCTTTGTGTTGTGTCTATCTGGCGGCTGATAGGCTCTTGATAGGCTGAAGGGTGACCAATATAGCCAATCTTAACGGCCGTTTCATTAAATAGCCCCTGCTCCATTGGAAACAAGCATAGCATGCCGTCAAAATATTCTTCGAAGGCGTTTTTTCGCCCCTCGCCATATGCCCAAAT